>NZ_CP176417.1:605909-908863 GCF_046245175.1 Lysinibacillus sp. 38-6 | reverse complement strand
GCCTCAAAGCGCGAAATTTTCTCCTGTGGGCCAAAACCTTCATGACTTTCGCCAAAATTACGTCTTGTCACTGCGGCATAAATGCCGAATAGTGGATTTGGTACTTCAATTGGTGCATCGCTCCCACCTGCTACAATTAATCCGCGGTCTAATAGCGATTTTAGCGGATGTAAGCCTTGTGAACGTTGCTCACCTAACTTCACAAGTTCTGCTAAATACTCCCCTTGCACAAACTGTGGTTGCATATCAACAGCAATCGGTAATGACGCTAACTTCTCTAAAATCGCTTCATCCACTAAGCTACAATGAATTAAGCGGTCCAATTGGCCTTCTTGTGGTGGATTTGCCGCAAAAATATCTAAAATCGTCTCAATGGCTAAATCCCCTATAGCATGGACCGCAACGGTTTGCCCATAGCGCCGTGCCAATTGCACATAGTGCGCTAATTGCGTTGTTGAATGCACAAGAATACCACTATTGTCTGGCTCATCACAATATGGCTCACGTAATGCCGCAGTACGCCCTCCGAAAGCACCATCAACAAAAATTTTCATTGCACCAAATTGGACATATCGTGTTGATTGTTCATTTAATAAAGCAACTTCCTCAAAAACTGTATGGTGTTGTAATAAATGCACTTTAAAGGATTGTTGTGCATCAACTATTTTTCGATAGGCATTAATTGGTTGACTAGGTGGACCGAAATAACTTAAATCCTCTGAATGCCCTCCTACTAAGCCGTAAGATTGAAGTGATGCGACAGACTTTTGAAGCGCTTCTTCAATATAATCAGGTGTATAATACGGCATATGATTAACGATTAAATATAGTGCTGTATCTTTTAACACTCCTGTTAATTGACCATTCTTCTTTTCAATAATGCCGCCTTCTGGTGAAGGTGTATCATTTGTAATGTTTGCAAATGCCAGTGCCTTCGAATTCGCTAAAATTAAATGATGGCAACTTCTTTTAATAATCAGATGGGCTTCACCAAGTGCATCGAGCTCCGACAAAGTTGGAAAAATCGGCTCTGTATAGCCTGTTTCATTCATACCAATCGCAACAATCCATTGCTCTGAAGAGACACCTTCCATACGTTTTGCAATAATATGTAATAACTCTTCCTTACTCGTCACGTTGGAAACATCAATATGCATTAATTTTTCTCCATAGCCAATAATATGTAAATGACTATCGACAAAACCAGGGTACATGACATTTCCTTGTAAATCTCTGACCTCTGTAGCTTGTGGTAATAAACTTTCAGCGCTACCTACCGCCACGATTTGTCCATCTTTTTCAAGAACAGCTTCGACTGTTTCGCCCGCATGCTCCATCGTATAAATTGTTCCACCTGTCCAAAGTGTTGCCATCCATTTTCCCCCTATGCTACTGCTTCAATTAAATGTGCACTTTCTAAGCGTCTACGAACGATGACACCAAGCCATGCCGCCAGAACTGCTTTTAAAATCCCAACAATGATAAATGGCGCTGCACCGCCCATAAATGCGGCAGTCCATGTTAAATCGCCAACAACTTTTAACCAAGCCGTACCGAATGCCAAGGTAACAACCATTCCTATTAAGTTAGCAATCACTGCTTGTACAACGGTAATGCCAAATTTATCTAAGTATAAACCCATTAATACAGCTGTTGCAAGGAAGCCTACAATATAGCCCCCTGTAGGTCCGATGATAATGCCATAGCCACCTGACATTCCGCTAAATACGGGAAGACCTGCTGTGCCAAGTAAAATATAAACAAGTACAGAAAGTGTACCAAGTTTTGTACCTAATATTGTGACAACTAAGCCAACTGCTAAAGTTTGACCTGTAATTGGAATCAATGGTAGCGGAATTGTGACCTGTGCAAGAACAGCGATAATTGCCGCTCCGAACGCCGCTAATACATATTTGTAAGTATTACTTTTCCTCAATTGAAAATCCCCCTTTTAGTTAACCTATTTATAAAATAAGTTAACCAAAAGATAATGCAAATAAAAACAGATGTCAATCAATTTTGACAAAATAAGATAAAAAGAGCTCTTTATAGTCTACCAAAGAGGTTCCTTACTAGGATCATTTTCTTGTAATTTTACTATATGAGGTATTAATAAATATATAAAAATTACGCTGCTTAGCATATAAAAAACGAGGCCAATCAAAAACTGATCAAAAGCTTGAAGCACAATTACCATAAATGGAATAGGCATATTGAGCATACCGGCTAATTGTGCTGACTTTTGCGTGCGATAGAGCTTTTTATTACAATGCGGGCATGCATTTTGCTGTCCATAATTTTTCCAGTAAAGTTTACGTGCTTGTTTAGCAGACCAGATTTCTCCACAAGCAGTACATACAGGCAAGCCATAGCCTTTTTTACGCAATATACGTTTGATTATCATGGCAATTATGACAAAAAAGCTGAGAAGTAGCATTCCTTTCACCCAATCATTCGCTAAGTACGACCAAAAGCTCCATTGCCCTGTGTCATGCTGGACTGCGGCTCCTTGCATCGTTGCTGTACGCTGTTGCGAATTGCGTGCGATAAGTGCACTCAAACCAACAGCAAGTAGCGTAAAAGTTGCCAGCACGATTCGGTAGGTTCGTTGGCTAGTACTTCTATGTTTCCTTCTATTTCTCACTTTTTGCGCAATCCGCTGCTTTTTTTCATCCGTTAACTTTACATGCTGTAGCTCATGTAAGACGTTTTCTTTAAATTGATTCATAGCGTAGCACCTCCCAGTCATCGTCAGCGATTATCGTTGCTAGTTGTTTTCTCGCCCGCTGTAATCTCGTTCTTACTGTTGCCTCAGGACAGTGTATAAGCTTGGCAATCTCTACTGTTGTCATGTCCTCAAAATAATAGAGTATCAAAACCTCTCTGTATTGCACGGATAGCGTGAATAACGCTTCTACTAGCTGCTGTTTGGTGGATTTAGCAAGCATGGCTTTTTCCGGCGTAATGGTCGTTGAGCGTCCTGTCATTTTCTCAAATAAGGACAGTCTTTTTCTTTTCCAGCTGCGTAAATAATCATGACTGCGATTGACCGTCATTTTGACCAAATATGTACGTAAAGATGATTGTTGGCGAAATTGCTGCTGCTTTTGATAAAAGGCAATAAACACATCTTGGACAATATCTTCTGCTGTTGCTTCATTTTTCACGTATAAGTAAGCAACTTTCAGTAAATAATCCCCGTGCTCTGCAATAATTTGTTCTATCTCCATTGCGGCCTCACCTTCTTTCTAACCTACAGACGTTACGCAAAGTAGTTCCGATTCATTTTCATGAAATTTATCTTATTTTTTTGTTGGCCGACCATTATTTTTATGTACAAAAAATCCGCTTCCTTTGATTGGACATTGACAGATAAGAACTTACATTGTCAATGTCCAATTAAGGTTACGGATCATTGGTAGATATGTCAGCTTCCCCGAATTTCCTTTATTTACTATTTCCCACATCACTATATTGGTTATAGAACGTTATTTGGTTACGACCATTACGTTTGGATGTATAAAGTGCTTCATCAGCATAATGAATTAATTGTTCGACTCTCGTAACGGGACCATCCTCATTTGTACTGACACCTATACTAAACTCTAACTGGACAATCGTATCATTGACGGTTAACGCAAGTGACGTTAATGTATCATATAAACTTTGAGCTATGTTTGAGATTGATTCTTCTTGTTTTAACTGAATAAGCACAATAAATTCATCTCCACCAAAACGAGCGACAATGGATTCGTACGGTTGAAAAAATTGTTGCAACGTGGTGGCTGTCATCGTTAAAGCATCATCACCAAATAAATGACCATTTGAATCATTGATAGATTTAAAATGATCTAAATCAATCATTAGTAAAGCTAGTTTATGATGATGAGCTGCACGCTTCACCATGTCTTTTGCATTCTCATCAAAATAGCGACGATTGTAAATATTCGTAAGCGGATCAATATAGGAAGTTCGCTCAAACTGTTTTTTCTGATCGTTATACTCCATCTCGAATAACTCTTGCGTATAATTTTCTCGTTGCATTTCTAGTAAAATATTTATATATTCCTTTTGCACGGCGCACAAAATAATTTTATTGCCTTGCTCTTCGATAAGGTTTACCAATGAATTGTAAATCGTTTGTAACAATGAAAGGTCATTGTTTTGCAATGCATAATGCTTTGATTTTTGATACATATCTATGGCTTGACCAAGATGCCCTTGTTTTTCAAATAACAGTGCTTGGGCATTGAACACTTCTAATTGCGCCTTATTATAAGGTGGATCGTTAATTGTCATGAGTAACTCTTGTATCAAGACATCCGCTTGCTCCAAGTCCTCCAACCAAATATGTGCAATCGCTAAGTTGGTTTTTGGATGTATAATACTTTTATAAGGGTGCTCATGTTGGGTTTCAAATTCATTGGCATAATATAAGCTCTTTAATGCTAGGCTTTTTGCCTTTGCATATTGGCCAAGCTCAATTTCAATACCACTTAAATTATTATAGATTTTTCCTAAACTTTCGATATGTTGTATACGTTCTGCAATCTCAAGTCCCTTCATTAAAAGCTCTACTGATTTTTTCAAATGCCCAAAAGTTCCCCAATAGATGGAGGCGAGTGAATAATACTGAATAACGTCAATATCATTGCCATATAGAAAGGTCAGTTCGCGGTATTTTTCTAGTAAATTAATGGATATTTGCAAATCCCCTACTTGAAAATAGCTGATACAGCTGTAGCGCAATAAATGCATTGCTTTATCATACAATGCAAGTGCAGTAGCACTTTCAATCGCAACACTACTTAACTCGATATATTCTAAATAGCGATTTGCACTATATAATTCATTTAGTGTAATCCATAGTTCTTCAAATTCTTGTAAATCCACACCGCACCCTCCTTTTTCATCTCCTACTCCCTTAATACTACATTTGCTTATAAAATATTACAATTCTTTCTCCTTATTTATTTTCCAATTAATGAGTAATTTAACCTAAAACGTAATGAACATTTACTATTTGACGTTATTTTGGCTGTTATTTTTCTAAATCTGTCCTAAAGTTTGCATGGATAAAGATGTGAAGTGCTGCGTAATTTCATAAAAAAACAAGCCTCTTTATCAAGAGACTTGCTAGGATTCTTCCATTTTTAAGAGGGCTTTCAATTGCTTTGCCCTTTCCTGGCTCAATTGCAGTTCACCATATTCCTGTGCTTGTAACCAAAGTGAATGACCATATCCTTCCCAAATGTCCACGCGCACTCCGTCTAATACGAACGCATAATTTGGTGGTGTGTCAAAGGTTTTTTCTTTCATTCTCCAATTTATTGGATTTAGAAATGCTCGAACTTCATCAGCATTGTCAAGCGTTAGCTTTGTTGTCACTGTCGGCTCTATAATTTCTATTGCATCTACGAAACTAAAACGGTTAACTGGCACCTCATCATCAGTAGTAACACCGCCTATTGACTGAATACTTACATAATTTCCTATTTGCAACGAGATATCATTAATTAGAGGATACCATGTTGCATTTTGATATTTTTCAATAATTTGTGCTTGAGACATACTAACTACCTCTTCTGGAACTGCCCCTTCAATAAGTAAGAAAGCATTATTTTGGATTGCTACAACGGTTCCAATATGGATATTACCTTGTCGTATATTTGAATAATTTTCAAGTCCTATTTCCTCCTGAAAAGCTTTCGCTTGCTCTGCAAAATGGGCATTAAAGTAGCGGATTGCATCCAGTGTAGCTAGATCACTTGCCATTTCAGTTGGAAATGTCGGGTATTTTTCTACGTATAAAGCTTCTAATTTTTTCTCAGCGACCATCATTGGTATTAATGGCTCAATATTCTTTGTAAAATATTTATTTAGACCTTGTTTTTTTAAAAGCTCCGCATATTCTGGAAAAGATTCTTGAAGCATTTTCAACTCGTCTAGACGTTGCCGCCCTTCAGCCTTTCGTTCCTCTTTTGTACTTTCAATACCGAGGGACTGCGCAAAATAATAGGAGGCCACACGCTTTTCATAACGCCTATAAGCCTCTTCTAATTCTCTTCCCTTATCAAGAGAGAAACGTTCTGCAATATCCATATAATAAGTAAGCCCAGTCTGATTAAATATTTGTGCTGATTGTTTTTTATCACTATCTAAAAACTGGATGACAAACCCTACTAAACAAAGTGTAACAATGGCCGTTAAGATTTTTAAGCTTATGGACTTTTTAGGTTTCACTTTATGACGCTGCAAAACACGTTGTTTGACGCGTTCTTTATTTTTTGATAGATCTCCTGTCATTATTATTAGCTCTTTTTTGACATCATTCATGTAGTAACACCTCCCATTCCTCACGTAAATGAGGCTTCAATGCTTCACGAGCCCTTTTAAGTCTTGTTTTGACAGTATTTTCAGGTAATGCAAGCACTTGTGCAATGTCCGCAATCTTCATTTCTTCATAGTAATATAGTAGTATCGGCTCTCTATATGTTAGCGGCAGGTTTAGTATGGCAGCGCCAATTTGTGACCTTTCCTCCGCTTCGATTAAAGCATCTCGCTGCTTTTTCGCTTGTGTTAGAAATAGTTTTTCTTGTAAAAGGCATTTTTTATAATGCCAGCTTTTTAAATAGTCTTTGCTTTTATTAATCGTCAGCGTCGATAAGTACGCTCGTAACTGCCCACGTTCCTCATAGGCATGCTCCGAAAATTTGATAAACACTTCTTGCACAATATCCTCTGCTACATGCTGATTTTTTACATAAAAATAAGCGAGGCGCAGCAAATGCTCTGCATGATCGTCAATAATTTTTTCCAGAATGCCGTCCACCCCCTCTGTTACTTTATTAACGATTACCAATAGTCGACCGTTTCATTTTTTTGTAAATATTTTATATAAATGCACAAAAAAGAAAATCCACTTTCTTTCAATAGTGGATTTTCTTTTCATTATATAAATCGTTTAGCGATTGTTTCGTATAAACCTACCATGAGCAAGCCTCCAAAGACAGGAATAAGTGAACTAAAGCTAAAATAAAATCCATCCGCATCGAACTGTCCTAAAAATCGAAACGCCAGCCATGATATGTTATATGTTTCACCGACGCCATATAAAAAGCCAGTAGTAAATAAAAACAAGGCAAAGCATTTTAGAAAGTTAGCCTTTTGCATACCGTTCACCTCACTGAACAATCGTCATTTTCTCTGCATATGTGAGTAGTTCTTCTTTCGTAAATTCAGGATTTTCCGTAAGAATGCTGTATTGGTAGCCATTTTCATACCAACTAATGATAAAGCGATCTCCTAAATCCATATATGTGCCTTTTTTCGCTCGTACATTTATATCTTCTTCATTCGCCAAATCACCTCCGAATGTAGTAAAATTACTCACTACTTTATAAACTGAAACTGAAAATGCAGGTTGCTCCTCTTTTTCATATTCAAAAGAAAATTCAGGACGCTCTTCTACCTTCAAATCTAGTATCGTTGCAAGCGTTAACCCATTATCTTCAGGAACCATTAAAAAATCACCAAGCTGTTTTTTTACCTCATCTATTGTAGTAGGTGTAGTCTGATCTACTGTATCCATTTGTTCAATCGTTGCACCTTTTGGTATGTCATATGCAAACAACGCATCATCGATTTTCTTATTTATTTCAAGCTTCGTATATTCTTGTTGCGTCACATTACCTGCGTTCGTCGTAATTGTTTTCAACGTCAACCACGTTTTTTTATCAATCCATACTTCAATGTCGCCTAGTAACGTATTCTTTTTTTGCGCTTTCGCTGTAATGTGATAAGCATCTCTGCCTGCAATTTTTTCTTCACCAGCGATTGCAATATCATGAGAGTCTTTTACAAAATTTAATAAAACTTGGGCATTATCTTTTGCTGAAGCACCCATAAACTCTTCTAATTCCCCATTTTCAAATGCCATAATGGAAGCCGTATTTTCCTTTTTGCTATAGGTAATAATTTGCTTTCCATCATTGACTGCAATGACATCCTCATCATTAAAAGACATTTCGATTCGCCGCTTACCGTCCTTCATCCACTCTTTTACTGTAGCAATCCCTGTTTTGCCCATATCCCATTTATATTCACCATAATAGCTTTCTAGCTCTTTTGTTTCCTGTAATGCTTGGTCAATAATCTCCTGTGGGGAATAGGATGCCTCTGGATTGCATCCAACTAAACTAATGGTCAGTAGTGCAATTATTCCTCCTACACGTAATGATGGTTGCCAGTTCATTGTTTATCTGCTCCTTTGTAAGGTGGTAGCCAGCAAAGAACTGCTGTCCCAACACCTTGTTGTGATACCATGTTTATCGTTCCACCATGTTTCTCTATAATTTGTTTCGCTATGCTAAGACCAAGCCCAGTACCTCGTTGTCCTGTCTTTGTTCTTGCATAATCTGATTGATACAGTGGTTCAAACAATTGATTAATTTCTTGTTCACAAACGCCCGCCCCACTGTTTTGAACGATTAAATACATTCCGTTCTTTTCGCAAAGGGCTGCATTGACAAAATCAAAGCCCCAGTCGAGTTTTCGATTACTAATAGCAGCTAACCCAATCGTAGTACCTGCTGTTCCAAAGTGTGTGGCATTGCTCATTAAGTTATCAATAACCCGTTGCATTTGTGAAGGATGTACAGCATACGCCCCCTCCACCTCACATAGCGTACGCAGCGAAAATCCTTTGCTTTGACAAAGTGGCTCATATTCTGAAATGGCCATATCAAAAAATTCCTGACCTTCTACTTGAACAAGAGATACATCATAGTTTGTAGATTGAAGCAATGTATACATCAGTAAGTCTTCTAGCATTTCCTTCATGTCCACTGCCTTCGTTAAAATAACAGCACAATACTCCTCCTGTATTTGAGTAGAGAGTAAAGGATTTTGTAAGCTCTCTGCATATGCTTGAATGGACGTTAAAGGTGTTTTTAAATCATGTGAAATACTAGCAATCATAAGTTCCTTTTGTTGCTGTTCTTCCTTTAAATGCAAACGCGCAGTTTCAATCTCACGCTGCATACTTAGGAAAGTGTTTGCAAGTTCACCAATTTCATCTTTTCTTGTAGCAATAGCCGTTTCAACATGTTGTCCTTTGCCAAATGCATGCATTTGTTGCATGAACTCTTGTAAAGGTCGATTCAATTTACGGTTAAGCAACAGAATCACTGTCGTATATATTGCTAGAAATAATGGTATGATACTAGCAATTACAAGCCATGAACGCCTCTCTACGCCTTTAACCCAGTCCTCCCTTACTAATTGAATTTCATATATACCAACTAATTCACTTTTTTGATAAACCGGTTCTTTGTATGTAAAGGCATTGTATTTTTGCTGTAATTCATATAAGTTTTTCAAAATACTTTCTCTTGAAACAAACCCCGCGTTCAAAGGATTAGACGAATAATAAACAAAACCTGACTTAGCGTACAACGTTATTGCGAGTTGATCACTGGTAAGTGCTTTTACCTCCTGAAAATCGGCATTTTTTGCATATAATTCTGGATTGTTAAGAATGGCCTTTACATGATTCAGTTCAATCCATTTTTCCATATATTCTGCAAAGCTTTTGTCATGGTAATAAGCATTAATCCACATATATAAGCCATAGGTACCGCCAATCGGTACAATCATGACGATGAAAAACATAATGAGTAGCCAAGTTTTAATTTTCATAATGGTTCTCCAATAAAGCGGTAACCCTTACCCCAAACGGTTTGAATATAATGTGGTGTTTTCACAGGATCTTGTAGTTTTTCACGCAGTGCTTTAATATGTACAGTAACTGTATGGGTTTCATCTACACTTGCTTGTTGCCAAATATGCTGATATAGCTCTTCCTTAGTAAATGTCTGACCTGGGTTTTTTGCTAGTAGTTTTAAAAGGGCAAATTCCTTTTGTGTTAAAGCGAGTTCATGATTTTGAAGGGTCGTTATTTCTTTTTGCCAGTCAATTGCTAAACCAAATGCAAATGTTGCAACGTGTTCCGTAATTTCTATTCTTTTATAGCGTTGCCATCGACGTAGATGAGAAGCAACTCGTGCCTTTAACTCTGCTAAGCTAAAAGGCTTCGCTAAGTAATCATCAGCTCCTTGTAAACCCTCAACCTTATCAGCCTCATCTTTACGAGCACTCATCATGAGAATTGGCACATCACTTTCCCAACGAATATTTTGGCAAACTGTAAGTCCATCCATTTCAGGTAGCATCCAATCGACTAAGACTAAATCAAATGGTTGTGCTTTAAAATCTGCTAGTCCCTCTAAACCGGTTGTAGCCCAAGTGACTTCATATCCTTCTTGAACTAGCGTATCTTTGACGATGCGTCCTATTGCGGGATCATCTTCAATTAGTAATAGCTTTTCACTCATCTGTTATCCTCCTGTACTAACCTTACTATGAATTGATGGATTTCTTCTGAACTTTATACTTTCTTTATAATTACCATAAATGGACTTTCCTGTATTCACAAGGGCAAATCAAAAACTAAACAAAAAAAGAATGCACATAAGTTGTACATTCTTGTCTGAAGGGCAAACATATAGCAGTATACCACGGTCTTGCTGTCCGTTGCCTAAATAATTGCCGACCTTAGCTCCAATCAACGGAAGAAAAAAGATAAAAAAAACAAAGGCATCGAGTTCAAACTACTCGATACCTTTTGTCTATGTGTAATGCACGCATGTTGTGCAGTCCTTCAACTATTTTAGAAAAATAAGCTTAAGATAAAGTAAATGGTAGCAGCCATGACAGCTGAGATTGGCATTGTAATTACCCAAGTCGTGACAATTTTACGTGCCATGCCCCATTTTACACCTTTCACACGGTGTGCTGTCCCTACACCCATAATAGAAGATGAAATCACGTGTGTTGTGGATACAGGTAAATGGATTAATGTGGCACCGAAAATAATCGAAGCCGATGCTAAGTCTGCGGCCACACCATTAACAGGGCGAATTTTCATAATTTTACCGCCGACAGTTTTAATAATTTTGTAGCCACCTACCGATGTTCCAAGACCCATCGCACAGGCAGCTGCAAAACGTACCCAGAATGGAATATCATCGCCTTGGTGCAATCCGCCTGCGATTAAAGCAAGTGTAATAATCCCCATTGCCTTTTGCGCATCGTTCGTACCATGTGTAAATGATTGCAATGCAGCTGTACCGATTTGCATTGTTCGGAAGCCTTTATTCGTACGATATAAATTCATATCTTTAAAAATGACTTTAAAGAGTGACATCATTAAAAAACCAGCAGCAAACGCAAGTAATGGTGAGAAAATAAGCGCTTGAATAATTTTAATGAAACCAGCGTAATTAAGAATATCAAAGCCAGCTGCAGCAATTGCCGCCCCTGCTACTGAACCAATTAATGTATGGGAGGAACTAGACGGTATACCGAAATACCACGTTAATAAGTTCCAAGTAATCGCTGACAGTAAAGCAGCCAAAATAACGACTGATCCTGTAATATCTCCGTCATAAGTATTTAGCGTAAACGGGTCAACAATATCTTTCGTTAATGCTTTCGCCACACCAACGAACGTAATCGCTCCAATAAAGTTCATAACAGCAGCCATATAGACAGCCGTACGAGGCTTTAATGCACGCGTTGATACAGATGTTGCAATCGCATTGGCTGTATCATGGAAACCGTTAATAAAGTCGAATACTAGCGCGAAAATAACGACTAATATTGTGATTAGTAATATCGTATCCATTTAGTACACTCCATCTTACGCATTTCGCATAATTATTGTTTCAATTGTATTTGCTACAGTTTGGCAGCAATCTGCAATATCTTCAAATTGTTCGTAAATATCTTTGAATACGATAAGGCGCATTGGATCTTTTTCTTGAATAAATAATTGCTTCATAGAAGAACGGAAAATTTCATCACATTCACGCTCATAGTCTTTAATTTGAATGGCATGTTTACGCATTTCAACAAGCTTTTTACTATTTAGCAGCACCATTGCTTGTACCATTTCATCTGTGCTTTTTGCAATATACGTAAGGAATTGGCGCATTGGCTCCGTTACTTCTGTTAAGTTATACATATTAAAGTGAGCAATGCAGCCTTCCATACCATCGATGACATCATCTAATTTATTGGCAAGTGCTAAAATATCTTCACGCTCAATCGGTGTCATAAATGATTTGTTAAGCATAACAATTAACTCATGAATTAATTTATCACCGCTAGTTTCATACTGTTTCATTGTATCGGCAATTTCTTTCAAAGCATCAAGATTATCTTGAATACGCGCATTGTGTGCGTAGTAAATGCCTTCTTTCACATTTTGAGAGATTTTTAATAATGCTTGAAAAAATGGATCTTGCTTACTTGAGTTGAACATGATGTTCCTCCTGTTGATTAAATATTGTCGATTGCTGCAACTATCATAACAAAACCTTTACATAATTCTACATAACTTTAAAGATAAATAAATTGAATTTACAA
The DNA here is from genome assembly GCF_046245175.1 of Lysinibacillus sp. 38-6. GTDB lineage: Bacteria > Bacillota > Bacilli > Bacillales_A > Planococcaceae > Lysinibacillus. Next base: position 896,374 of record NZ_CP176417.1, on the reverse strand, counting down.
TAATGTAATATAAAATTCGTCACAATTTTTCGCAGCAACCTTTAACATGTTACAAACGTTGGAATTCTTCTATTAAAAACACGTTTTTTGCTGTAAAATGTAACGTTTTTTCTTTTATTTTTATAAAAATACTTGAAATAATTTTTTTCTTATTATTTAACATTGTAAAGGAATTGTAAACGTCCATTTCACAAAAACGTATTGAAACACCATTGTTATTTTCAGCCATTCACAGTACGCTTACATTAAAACAATAAAATAATAGGATGTGGGTCACCTTATATGGATATCAATTTACTGTCACTAGCAACATTATTAGTATTTGGCTTTATCGCATCCTTTTTGAATGCCATTGTTGGTGGCGGAGGGTTGATTTCATTACCCGCTTTAATGGCAGTTGGCCTACCACCAAGTACAGCCATAGCCACAAACAAGCTTGCCAATACGATTAGTAACGGAACGAGTATGCTCACATTTTTAAGAGCAGGTAAAGTAGACTTTAAACAAATCGGTAAAATTTTACCCTTTATTTTTATTGGCTCATTAATTGGTGCTTACACCGTACATCTTGTGTCGCCATCTATTTTAAAACCACTTATGCTTGTTATGCTCGTACTAGTAGCAACTTATACCGTTTTGAAAAAAGATTGGGGACAAAATGCTACAGAGCGCATTTTAAGTGCTGGCAAAAAGCTTGGCTTCCTTTGTGCTTTTGCTGCAATTGGCTTTTACGATGGATTTTTTGGTCCAGGAACAGGCTCTTTTTTCATTTTCATTTTATTGATGATGGGCAATGACTTTTTACAAGCTGCAGGTAATGCCAAAGCCTTTAATTTCACATCGAATTTAGCTGCTCTTAGTATGTTTTTAGTATTAGGACAAGTTAATTTTATGTACGGTTTACCGATGGGCTTCGTAATGATTTTTGGTGCCATTTTAGGTTCTAAATTTGCCTTAAAACGTGGTACAAAATTAATGCGTATGATATTTATTGTGATGACTTGTTTATTGATCGTGAAAAATGCATGGGATTATTTCGGTTCACATTGATTAAAAAGGTAGCGACTATTTTCGCTACCTTTTTAATTATAAGAATTTTCAATCAATTGACAATAGCTGTTAGCGTGCTATAATACTTTTGGGCTTCACCGCATTGAAGCGCAAAAGTAACTGGTAGGAGGAATCATATGTTTCGCATTGAAGCTAAAAGTAACCCTCGATTTCTCGAGGCTTGCTTCATTACACTATTAATTATTGCCACTATGGCCATTAGTATTGGCTATTTACAGGCAACACCCCATATACCGATTATTCTAGTAATCTCGATTTTAATTGCCTATGGATTATTAAAAAAAGTACCATTTCGTGAGCTAGAATCTGGAATGATTGCTGGAGCTAGTGCAGGTTTAGGTGCTGTCTTTATTTTTTTCTTTATCGGGTTATTAATTTCCAGTTGGATAATGGGTGGTACGATTCCAACACTTATTTACTACGGCTTTTTAACTGTTTCACCTAGCTTTTTCTTTGCTATTGTATTTCTCATTTGTAGCATTGTTGGTGTCTCTGTTGGTAGTTCACTAACAACTGTTGCTACTGTTGGCGTTGCCTTTATGGGAATCGCCGGTGCAATGGATATTTCATTAGCGATCACTGCCGGTGCTATTGTATCGGGTGCCTTTTTTGGCGATAAGATGTCACCCCTATCCGATACTACGAATCTAGCATCTGGTACAGTAGGTGTAGACCTTTTTGAGCATATCAAAAATATGGGTTGGACGACAATCCCTGCCTTTATGATCTCATTTGTTTTATATGCCGTGTTATCACCAGCGGACACCAATACATCTTTTGAAACAGTTGAACAATTTAAAGCAGGGTTACTTTCTACAGGTCTTATTCATTGGTATACATTGCTACCGATTGTTGTGCTTGTCATTATGACACTCTATAAAGCACCTGCGCTGATTACACTTGCAGTTGTTTCCATTGTCGGTGTTGGGCTTGCCTACATACAAGAGCCACTTGCCCTCACCCATGTATTTGATATGCTTTTTAATGGCTACGTGTCCGATACAGGAAATAAGGATGTGGATGCACTCCTTACGCGAGGCGGTCTAAATAGTATGCTCTTTACTATTGCGCTTGTATTACTTGCATTAACAATGGGTGGACTATTATTTACACTCGGTATCATCCAAAGTATTTTAACAAAAATTGAAAGCTTATTTACGAGTGCAGGCTCCGTTATTACCGGTGCCGCACTTACAGGTATTGGCGTCAATACTCTAATCGGCGAACAATACTTATCTATTTTACTTACCGGGGAAGCATTTAAAGCGCAGTTTGCAAAAGTTGGACTGGCACCGAAAAACCTCTCTCGTGTCATGGAGGATGCAGGGACTGTTGTCAATCCGCTAGTACCTTGGAGCGTATGTGGTATTTTTATCGCTAGTGTACTCGATATTCCTACGACAACATATTTACCTTTTACCTTCTTCTGTTTACTCGGCCCAATTTTAACGATAGGGTTTGGTTGGAGTGGTAAGACGTTAACAAAACTTGAAAAATAAACTGTTCTATATTGAATCTACTAGCATACTACGATTACTGTGATGCTAGTAGATTCCTTTTTATTTTTATCATTCCAAATTGGAATCAAAACACCTATTTTATTGCATTTTCGTTCTATCAAGTCCTTTGTTATGCTAAAAACAAAGGAGATGACTATTCATGACAACTCAATGGAATGCTAGTCTTTACGATCAAAAGCACGACTTTGTGTCAAAATTCGGAGCAAATTTAGTGGATGTACTTGCACCACAAACACAGGAACATATTTTAGATGTGGGCTGTGGTACAGGTGATTTAGCCAATGAAATTGCAAGTTTTGGTGCTATCGTTAGAGGAATGGATGCATCAAAAGAAATGATTGGAAGCGCACAGCAAAAATATCCGACGCTTGCGTTCGAAACACAAGATGCCGCTACAATGGACTATACTAATCAATTTGACGCCGTCTTTTCCAATGCCGCTCTTCATTGGATGAAACAACAAGAAAAAGTGATGGCTAATATTTATCGCGCACTCAAACCACATGGACGTTTTGTTGCAGAAATGGGCGGACAAGGAAATATCGCTTCCATCGTTGGAGCACTTCGACAAAGTATGGAAGAGCTACAGCTACCATATAAAGAGCAATATTTCCCGTGGTTTTTCCCTGCTGCTGAGGATTATCAAGCAATGCTCGAAAATGCAGGCTTTACTGTGCAAATGATGACATTATATGAGCGTCCGACCCCGCTTCAAGGTGACGATGGTTTACGTAATTGGTTAGTCATGTTTTCCAACAACATCCTCCAGCATGTAAGTGACGATGACAAGGAGCTAGTATATGCGAAATGTGAAGAACTGTTAAAACCGACCAATTATCAAAATAAACAATGGATTGCTGATTATTGGCGTTTACGTTTTGTGGCGAAGAAATAGCTAACTGAGCTAGGACATAATGTTCGTGTCATGAACCGCCAGTAAATGTCCATGTATCGCCAGTAAATTAGGTGTAATCGCCACGAAATGTTCTTCAATCGCCACAAAGACAGGAGAAATCGCCACCAAACGTTTATAAAAAAAAGTGTTAGATTGATCGTGATCAATCTAACACTTTTGCGTTTCAATCTTATGAACGTGGCCATAACATGACGATAACCCCTATTATACAAATGCCTGCACCTATTACATCTAATATATCTGGCTTTTGCTTATCTATTCCCCAACCCCACAAGACGGAGAGCACAATAAAGACCCCTCCATATGCTGCATAGACTCTACCAAACGTTGGGAATGATTGAAATGTTGCTACGACCCCATATAATGCTAATGCAACACCACCTAAAATGCCCCAATAAAATGGTTTACCTTCTCTAAGCCAAAGCCAAATTAAATAGCCCCCTCCAATTTCGCCAATGCCTGCTATAATAAATAAAATAGTTGCGTAAATCATTCTTTCATTTTTCTCCCTATACAATTTTTAAGACTTCAAAAAAAACAATGCCCCACTGTTAGGAGCCCCAATATGTAAGTGTGTCTGTGACGCCAATCATTAGTAATAAAACACCCGCAATGATTTGAATCGCTCTTGCCATTTTCATGCTAGATTTCATAATCAAACGTTTTGCATCAAACAAATGGAGTAGTGTGAGCATCATAATAAGGGGCACTGACGTAGCAATGCCAAAAATCGCTGGCAAAATAAACCCATATGGCGTTGTAACAACTGTAGGCATTAGCCAAACGAAAAATAGCACAAACATTGTTGGACAAAAGGCAATAGCAAAACAAGCCCCCATCATAAATGACCCCAGCTTCCCTTCTTTCAATACAAATGGAATACGCGTCGATAGTTGGTTTAGCCAAGTTAATTTCAAAACGCCCAATAGAACAAGTCCGGTCAACAACATTATTGGCCCCATTGCCTTGCGAAAAATCGGAAAATAGCTAGTCATGGTCGTTTCAAATGATTGTCCAAATAGCCACGCACATAAACCAATAACACTAAAAACTACGACTTTACCGATCATAAAAAATAATACTTCTCCGAAATTGTCTTTCATTTGAATCGTTCGATTCCCATAGAACGTAATGGCACTTAAATTACCGGTTAATTGACAAGGTGCGAGTGCGCCAACTAACCCAAGTAGTAATGCAATGATAAGTGGAGAATGTTCATAGGAATTTAAAAATAATGTGATAGGTCCACTGATGATTTGACTAATATCTGATAGGAAACGATACACACGCTCACCTTCTTATCACCTGTTTTTATAAATAGCAGTACATACTGCCAAAAATGCTTCACTATTGGCTGTTACGTATTTACTTAAAAAATAAGTATTAGACACAATATGTGAAAACGCCTTTACCGAATAACTATGCAGCAATTGCTCATGATAGACAGATTCAATAACGCTTTGCGGCAAAAAGGCAATTCCCAAACCTTGCTTGACAAAATTTTTAATTACTTCTGTTTGATTTAATTGCATACTTTTATAACTTGGTAATTGTTGTAGCACTTGCTGTACTTCTTGCCAATACGGCGAATATTCATGGGTTAAAATCGTTTCTTGCTGTAAAAGCATCATAGGATCAATATTTTTTTTGCCTATCGGTACAATAAGTTGCAGTGGCTCTTTGGCAAGTATTTTCGTTTGAACATCACGTGTAGACGTTAGTTTCGATAATCCGATATCGACAGCTCCTGCATAAACCGCTTCTCCGATTTCATTGGATTTTAGCAATTCTACGGAAAGTTGAATTGCAGGTTTTTGTTGCTGAAAACGCTCAATAATGGCAGGTAATGTAGAATTGGCAATTTGAGGCGCTACGCCAATCGTTAATTGTGATGTAAAACCGCTTTTCAATGATTGTGTGCTTTGTACTGCTTCATCCACGGTAGCCACTATTTTTTCAGCTTGCCGTAAAAAGTGAGTCCCTAAATAATTTAATTTTACATGTTTGCTATGCCGTTCAAAAAGTGATGTTTGTAAGGCCTTTTCTAAATGCTGGATATGTTTGGAGACCGTTGATTGTGTAATAAAGCGACTTTCGGCAGCCTGTCGAAAATTTTCTGTTTGTGCAGCTGCGATAAACGTGCGTAACCATTCTATTTCCATAGCCTATGCCTCTTCCCTGCCCTTCTACATTCCGCAATCTATCTGTTTAAAAATTGCTTTAAAGCTTCTATTTGTTGCGATGCTTGCTCATAGCCCATATCATAATTTTTGCGCATTTGTGCTGGATTTTTCTCAAAGCTATTTAATGCTTGTGTTGGGCGAAAAATAAATGCTTGTCCCTGTGCCTCTAGCTTTTCGCAATACTCTAGCGAGGCATTATAGTGTTCTGCACGCTTTTGCATACTTTTCACTAAATTAGGATAGCGTTTTGCTAATAGTTTCATCGCCCACTTGCTTTGGCGATCCAATTGTTTACGATAGCCTTTTGGCCGTGTTAATACAAGCACATGCTTGTTAAATCCTTGTTCGACACTATGAAGTATCGGAATGGGCTCAGCTAAACCACCATCGTAATAAGGCGTATTATTCAATTTAATTTCAGGGAATAGGATGGGAATGGCACATGTAGCACGCAACATCATACAGTGGCGATCCATGTCTTTTGCATCCATATATTCCACCTGCCCTGTTGCCGCATTCGTTACACCAAAAAGTAATTGCCCTTTGTATTGCTTATATGTAGCCCAATCAAAAATATCTAGCTCATTCGGAATTACATTATAGGCAAAATCTAAGCCAAATAAGCTTTTTTCTTTCAAGAAATTTTTCCAGCCCATATAACGTTTATCATGGCGATAATCCATTAAAACACGTAAGGAACGCTCCTTTTGCTGTGACACATAGGAACAGGCATTAATAGCACCTGCCGAAATGCCTACAACATAGGGCATCATAATGTCATGCTCTAGAAAAGCATCGAGTACACCAGATGTAAACAATGTACGAAAAGTTCCGCCTTCCAATATTAAACTTGAATCCTCCACATTTACTTGTAGCATGCGATCACTCTTTCACTTTGTATTCCTTTTTAGTTTACCGCAATCAGAGGAGACTTTCTTATTTATTTTCGATTGTTATTTCTTGGCCTTGCCATTTTTATTCTAAAGGTTCTACTAAGTTTATCAGCGATTTCCTCGGGTTTACCCGCGATAGTGGCTACTTTACCCGCGATTCTATCGATTTTACCCGCGATTTGAGCTACTTTACCCGCGATTTCCTCGGGTTTACCCGCGAATACTGCATTCAACGACTACAAAAAAAGACTATAGACAATCTCCTATTTTTCGAGTTTGTCTATAGTCTGCGAAGAGCCTATAAAAAGGAACTTCCTACTTTACGCCATTTTGCCAACAACTTTTACTTTTAATCTTGTAGCATTTTCTGGATGATAAGCAAGTGGTGTTTCTTCCACTTCTACTAATTCGATTGTTTCTGCAAGCGCACCAGCTAATACTGCTTGCTTCACTGCTTTATGTTGCGCATCTTTTAGCGATTCTTCACGTGGTTCTTTTGCATAAATATATATTTGTTCATATTGGCCACTAATTTGCGCAATAGATGCACCAATTGCATTGGCCACACTGCCATGTTCATTTTTAATAATATTCGCTACCCCTCGTAACGTTTCCGGTACTATCACACCACCACCGCCAACTAACACGAGTTGTACATCTTCTGATGAAGTTTTCATTTTATCAATAGCTTGCTCAAGTAAAGCTGCCATAACTTTTTGCACTTCTTTAGCAAATGCTTCATCAAGATGGGCTACTAAACTGCGATCTCCTACATCAGCAAGGCCTAAACGAACGGCAATATCGGTTGCTGTTAGTGTGTTGCCACCAAAAACAAGTGCTTCTTGGCTAATTTTATAACCTACACTGTCAGGACCAACTGTAATCTTGCCATCGTTAACACGAACGATACTACCTCCACCTAGTCCAACTGAAATAATATCGGGCATTCTAAAGTTTGTGCGGATATCCCCTACTTCTACAGCGACAGACGATTCACGTGGAAAACCATCTTGTAAAACACCAATATCAGAAGTTGTGCCACCAACATCCAATACCATCGTATTTTTAATTTGTGATAAATAGGAAGCACCACGAATACTGTTTGTCGGTCCACATGCAATTGTTAAAATAGGGAATTGTTTTGCATAATCAATCGACATCAACGTACCATCGTTTTGACATAAATACACTTCTACATTACGTATTCCCTCAGCTTGCAATGCATGAACAAAGCCTTGTGTTGTCGTTTCAATGACTTTGCAAAGAGCTGCGTTTAAAATGGTTGCATTTTCACGTTCAATTAAGCCGACAGAACCAATTAATGAAGAACAAGAAATGGGAAAATCATCACCGTACACTTGCTGAATCATCTCACGCACTTTCAATTCTTGATCATTTTTAATCGACGAAAAGACCCCAACGATAGCAATCGATTCTACCTTGTGTCGCCAGCCTTCTAATAACGAACGAATTTCATCTTCGTCAAGCTGACTTAAAACTTGCCCATCATATTCGTAGCCACCATGCACTAATGCATAATTGCCTGAAAGGTTTTCAACCATATCTTGCGGCCAAGCAGTATACGGTAATACTGATGCCGTAGCAGGATAACCAAGGCGAATGACGCCGACTTTCGCTAGTTTTTTTCGTTCAACAATGGCATTGGTACATTGTGTTGTCCCTAGCATCGCATGGCTAATTTGTGATTTATCAATCGCTAAATCTTGCAATAAATTGCGTAAAGATGTTTCAATCCCTGTTTTAATATCTAAGCTTGTTGGTGATTTCACACTATGAATCAACTGATTATTATTATCTAATAGAATGGCATCTGTATTGGTGCCCCCTACATCAATTCCAATCTTAAACATGCTTTGCTACCTCCTTTTTGACGATTGCTTCAATTGGCTCATAATCATAGTCATAGCCAAAATATTTTGGACCTGCTGTTTCGATACCTTTTGCTGTGCGCCATTTTTCATTAGCAGGCAAGCCGATGACGCGCACACGTTTACCGTATTTTAAACTTTCTGTAGTGACAGGTAGTAATGTTTCATAATCTACTAAACAAATTAAATCAGGTGTCATGGCAATAACTTGTTCATTTTTTTCTGCAATAAGATTTTCATTTTGGAAATGAACTTTCATTTGCTCTTCTTTATTGGCATCGATGCCTTCTAAGTTCATTTTTCCGAGGTTAAAGCCACCTTTTGTTTCTCGAATAACATCGACAATTTTACCTTGGAATAATTCAAAGCCTGACACAAGGTCTAAAAGTTCTTGAAGCTTGTCTTTCACTTCTTTATTTTTAGAGGCAATAATTTCCCCGATTTTTTCAGAAAGTGTAATAATGTGATGCACACCACTTTGCTTCATTTGTGCACCGGTCGTAGGATATAAGCTCACTAAAGCACTTGCACCCATTTCGACTGTCGCAGTTCGCGCTAAACGTTCTGTCCATTTATTATCAATTGTTTCAAAAATACCGATATTACCTTTTTCATCAGTAATGGCCATCGGCGTTGCTGAAATCCCATCTAAATGGAATGTCACCATTTGCAATTCCGGAAAGGCACGACCCATACCATCACAATCAATCAATGGTAAGCCTAATTGTGCAGCGACAACAATCGGAATCATAGAGTTCACGCCACCCGCTTCCATCGGGTACGTACCTGCAATTTTGTCTTTCCCTAAATACTGGGCAAGCTTTTGGAAAACTTTTACGAATTCATCCCCCCGTGGAAACTTCTCCACTAAAACAGAAGGTGCTCCCATCATGGCAGCAGGAATAAAAAAGTCCTCATCTGCGATTTCCTCAACAGAATACAATTTAACCGGTCCATTTTTTTCAATAGCAGATAGCGCCATCAGCTTGCCGATGTAAGGATCTCCGCCTCCACCAGTGCCTAAAAATGCTGCGCCAATTGCAATATTTTCAATTGCTTCTTTATCTAAATATCTCATCTATTTTCCTCCAATAGTATTGATTTTTGTCCAGCTAAACGATGTCCTACATAATAAATAACAAATGAAATCACAATGCCGATTAATGGCTGATTCGGTATTTGCGGTAATGCAGGGAATAAAGAACAAATAACAGGTGCACTGGCAATAACTGCTCCAGCCAACCATGAAAAGACACCTAAACGATTCACACCATCTACTTCATGCCAACTATTTTTATCGCCTTTATGCAGCAACCAATAAGATGCAATCATAACCCCTGCAACAGGTGGAATCATTGCTGATAACACCGACATAATCGGTGTAAAGTAATTAAGAATGCCCACAACAGCTAGTATTGTGCCGACAGTCCCCGCAATGGCGATTGCCAGCTTTTCTTTTTCCTTGGTCACATTAAACACATTAATTAAGGCAATCCCACCGGAGATCGCATTGACCAAATTTGTTTTCCAAGTCGCTAAAATTAACGCCACCCCACCAATAAATGGAGTTGCAATATTTAAAAAGACTGCCGTAATATCACTTGTCTGATAAGCGATTGTTAATACAGCTCCAACGCCAATCATTAAAATACCAGCTGGAATAATGCCGAACGTAGCCGCTTTTACTACATCGCCACGCTTTTTGGAAAATTGCGAATAGTCACCCGCTATTACGGCTCCTAAAGCAAATGAACCGATTGTGACAGCTAAGCCATCCATAAAGCTCATCGTTTGTTGCGGTTTGTAATCCAAAATAAATTGTAGATGTTCTCCTGTTAACGTTTGGACTAAACCAACTGCACAAATGATGACTAATAATGGCACCGCAATATAACTTAATACACGGAGCACTTTCATGCCATAAATCGCTGAAATCACCATTACTAACCCACTCAGGAACGAAGCGAATGGTGTTGGTATATTGACTTGAAAATGGGCTAATAAATTTGCTAACGCTACCCCACAAACATTGGCCTGAATACCAAACCAGCCTAAACAGGCAATCGCTAAAATAATGGATAAAATTGTGCGCGATCCTGTCTTACCAAATACTTGTCCTGCAATATGGACGGTTGGCTTTCCTAAATCACTGCTTTGCATACCTTGCAAAACCATGATGATCACGACAATGCCATAGCCAACTAACGCTACCGCAAGTGCCATCGGTAAAGTCATACTTGAAATAAGTGTGTTTCCTACTAGTAAACTTGGTATACAAATCATCGCGCCAGCCCAAATAATGCCTAAACTATACCAGGACTGCTCGTTGCCTTCGTTTTTCATCATACGCCCTCCTTTTACTGCCTTGTTTCTTGAATGATTCTAATTATAAAAGACACGATCAAGGTTCGTCTTTTTCATAAATAAAAAAAAGAATCTGAAATTTTGTCAATTTGAACAAAATTTCAGATTTTTCTAATCATTAATTAAGCGATAAAGCATGCAAGCCATATAGACATCGTAAAACTCCGAGTAGATTGTCACATCATTGCCGATTAATTCACTAATTTTTTTAATGCGATATTTCACTGTATTTTTATGAATAAATAAAATCTTGCTACAGTCGTCAAAATTTCCATTGGCATCTAATAAAAAGGCCATCAATGTTTTCAACAATTCTTTATCATCCAATATTGGTTCAATGACTGACAAGGATTCTTCCATCATTTCTTCCCCTTGTTTACTTAAATCTATCGCCCTTTTCATTGATTTTATTTCTGCTGCCGTATACAATTTGCGCAATGGTAAAATGGCATGAACTTTTTGGCCAACCTGATTTACTAATTGATACATTTGTCGAACAGCTTTTGTATTTTTCATTTTTGGCGAATAAATAAGTTCATCAATAGATGTGTCGAAATTTGTCGTCTGAATAAATTCACTCGCTATTTCAAATTCATTATATTTATATAAACAATTCCCTAACAACACAATGATGCAATGATCAATGCATTGAATCACTCTTGTTTTGTAATATTTTGAAAGTTGTTCATCCAATTCATCTCGAATACATTTCTCTTTTGTTAAATCATTAATGGTCACTAACCACATCATTTGTACAGCCGAAACGTCTATATGGAGGATATTCGCCAATCGTCGCATTTTATCACTTTCATCATTAATAATCGCTTTGACTAACGCATACTCACTTACATCATCATGCTTGTCTCCCCAAAGATTAATGGCCACTTGTACGACTTCACTAATTTTTTCGATGGTCCTCATAGGCAATCTCGTATTTTCTTTAATAAGGAACAAATAAAGTAGCTCGCCATTTTTTTGTTGGACACTTTTATATTCAATTACACAAGCAATCTCATTATGGAATAGCTCCAATTCACCTTTATTTCGATTGTGTAAATTACGTGAAACTTCCAAAATGATGTTCGATACATCTAATGAAGAGTTGCGAGGCCACATCACTTGGTTGACAATCTCAAAATGGGTATTGGTTAAAACAATATTTGCTTTCAGTCGATCAGCTAACATTTTTAGCGTAATTTCTACACTTCTTAAATGCTCTGGTAACAGTGACACCTTTTCTAATGTTTCCTTTACAAAATGGTCATTGACTGCTTGATGACGGATAATGGTTTCCATCACTTCATAAATGATTTCATTATACCTGAGAGAATAATCATTTTTAGGCATACAAATAATTAGAAAATCTAGCTCTTCTGCAAGTTGTAGCACTTCTTGTGGGATGTCTGGTAAAACAATACCAACATAATATAAAATTAAACCTAATTCACCTAGGTCATGTAAATATCGAATGGTTTCACATTGTTTTTCAACACTATTTCGAATCGAGTAAAAAGAGCTAATGACGAGTTCTTCCGCATACCACTCTTCTTGCACTGTTTGCACAATTTTCGAACAAAAATCTCCATCTGAAACTTCTAAAACAGATAACGAGGAAACCGTTCGACTAACATTATTGCGACCTGTTAATACTTTTGCTCCTCTAAAGGATGGTAATTGCAGCAGATCATTTACCGTTACCCCCATATTTCTTCACCACTACTTCATTAAAAATTTGTATACTATTAAACTATATTGGCATCTTAACTGAAGATACCTTATGAAAAAGGGTATCACATTCGACATAATATTTCAAAAATAGACATTTTTCATGAATTTATAGTTACAATGTCTGTCCCTTACTTCGTAATCTGTGAAATTTCCACATAATAAGCAAGAAATTATCCATAAAAAGGTTATATCATGCTAAAATTAGAAATACACTTTGAATTGGATGAGGGGGATACCATGTCAGAAAATACGAATCTCGTTGCTAAAGAAGTACGTATAAGTATGCAAGCGGATTGTCAAAATTGTTTTGGCTTATGCTGTACCGCACTAAATATTGTCGCATCGAGCGATTTTGCTATTCATAAACCAGCTGGCACACCATGTCCCAATTTGCAAGCTAACTTTAGCTGTCAAATTCATCATGAGCTAAGAAACAAAGGCTTTAATGGATGTACTGTATATGATTGTTTAGGAGCTGGCCAATGGGTATCACAAACAACTTTTCATGGACAAGATTGGCGTGCTAACCCTGAAATAGCTGATACAATGTTTCAAGTATTCCCGATGATGGAGCAGTTATATGAAATGATTGCCTATGTAGCGGAGGCAATGTCCTATGAAATCTCACAGCATTTGTACGATCAATTACAGGAACAGTTAGAAAAATTACAACACCTAACTAAATTAGACGCTAACACACTGCTAGCGATTGACATCCTTCAAATTCGACTACCTATTAACGCCCTATTGGTAAAGACAAGTGAACACATTCGCCAGAAAAAAGTATTGAACAATAGACGTAAGATTAGTTATCGAGGTGCCGATTGGATGGGCAAAAATTTAAAGGGCAAAGATTTAAGTGCAACCGAATTAAGAGGTGCCTATTTAATTGCAGCAAATTTAGAAAATGCAGATTTAAGAGAGGTAGATTTTATCGGTGCGGATTTACGAGATGCGAATATACGTGGTGCCAATCTATCAACTGCGATGTTTCTAACGCAAATGCAAATCAATTCAGCGTTAGGAAATAGCGCGACGAAGCTACCTTATTATTTAAAGATGCCGCTGCATTGGATACGAAAATAAAGGACAGATTAGAAGAATTGTACACTTCCATCTGTCCCTTGTCGTTATTTTGCTTGTTTCTTTTTATAAATAACGGTCGCAATCACAAGCACTAGTAAAATAGCTTGCCCAATCATTGTTTCGAGCGTTGGATAAAAGCCTATAAAACTTATGACTGGTAAACCATCGACAATGGTCGTCGACACACTATCTCGCAGTTGTAATGTATGCAAGCTAACACCGATAATTTTAAAGGCCAATACATAAATTAACACCGTTGCCACAGCAAAAAGCTTATGAATAGCAATTTTGCCACTTGCTTTAAATAGTACAAGCGCTATAACCGTAAGAATAGCAAGTGCAAGAATGATACCAAGGATAAATTGAGACGTTGCCATTTTCGGGGCAATTCCGGCATAGAAAACAAGTGTTTCAGCGCCTTCACGGAATACCGATAAGAAGCTGACAGAAGCCATCGCAAAGACCGATCCACTGGAAATTGCATTGCCCATCTGTTTTGAAATATAACGATTCCAACTTGCGACACTTGATTTGCTATGCAGCCAAATGCCGACGCCTATCATCATCGCCGCAGCAACGAGCCCTACATAACCTTCCATCATTTCACGGTTTGCATCCACTGTTGCGGAATTGAAAATCGTAGACATAACGACCGCCGCTACGGCTGATAATACTATCCCAGCAAACGCCCCTACATAAATCCATTTACGTAAAGCTTTTTGCCCGGATTTATTTAAAAAGGACACTAATGCCAAAATAATAAGTAATGCCTCTAAGCCCTCACGCAGTAAAATTAATGCCGAATCCCAAATCGTATAATCTGAATTGCCTTGAATTAATTCAATTTCAGTTCGAAAGTGCTCAAGCTTACTTTTAATACTTTTAACATCTACTTGAGATTTTAATAAGTCACTGACTAAAATCGGCATATCACTTTCAATTTTTGTATAAAGACTGCCATTGCGCGTAGAAATTTCAATTTCTACGCTCGGCCAAATCGTAATGAACTCACGAATTTTATCGGATGCTGCTTTGTAATTGCCTTCATCAATGAATTCATTGGCCTCATCTATATTAGCAATTAATGTAGCTAAAGAATATTCGCCCTCTACAACTTCAGCTGTATCCTTACCCGCTACAAAATTTTCGATTGTTTTCTTTAATTCTGCATATTGCGTTTGCATTAAAGCTACATCTGGCGCTTCTGATGCAAGTGTTATGCGGATAAATGCCATTTGTGTTTCGATTTGACCGTACATCGCGATGCTTTGTTCACGCACAGGACGTTCGATTTTTTTCCATTTGGCATTAAAATCTTTATACGCATCGTTAATTGCCGCTACATCTCCGCTTGCTAAGGCATCTTCAAATGCTTTCATAATTGGTTTAAACTTTTGTCCAAATTCTACTCGCTGTGCCCCTTCATCGATAGGGTTTTCAAGCTTTTCTAAAGCACGTAAAGCATTGGATAGTGCTGACAATGCCTTTAAGCGCTCTTCCTTTGACGAAGCATTTACAGCTTTGTCGAGTATTTGATCGACTTCTTTTTTAGCATCTGTTTGTTCGGATGAGACAGCAGACCAGTCTGTAGCAAATTGTTCTAGTGCACGTTTTGCTTCCGCATCCTTGTCTTGCTTTGTATTCATCAGCGCGTCACTAATGGAAATGTATAAGTGACTATAAGATTGTGCTGCCTGCACTGGAACAGCTAGTGCAATAAACAGGCAAACGATGATACTACAGCGCATTAAAAAGTGCTTCACCTAAATAACTCCCCTTTTGTACACCAGGGAAGCAAGCGAACACCGCACTGCCTCGATGGGTAATATATTCATTCATTTTATCCAGTCGCCCTAAACTGTTTTGAACCGTAATAAATTGCGCTGGATCTTTTTGGAATGAGATAAAGATAAGCCCTGCATCATGAGCCCCTGTATTGGACATAACACCTGATGCGTACGAATACGAGCGTCGCAAAATACGTGCACCTGATTTACGTGCTAAATGGACATGTGATGTATCAGGCATAATATACTCGCCTTTGCTATCTTTTTCTTCTATATCGAAATCATCAAATTCCTTCGTTTTTCCTAAAGGGGCGCCACTATCACGATGACGACCAAACGTTGCTTCCTGATCTTTTAAAGACGTACGATCCCAAGTTTCAAGATGCATTTGCACTTTGCGAGCAACTAAATAGGAGCCACCCTTTAACCAACCTTTATCGACCCATACTACTTTATTTAAGTCTTGTTCATCTTTAATAGAAGGATTGACTGTGCCATCTTTAAAGGCAAATAAATTACGCGGTGTGCCACCTTCTGCTGGGAAAGAGTTAAAGCCCGCTTGAGACCATTTAATCTCCACTTTTCCAGAAGCTGCACGCACTAAATTACGGACAGCATGGAACGCCACTTGCGGATCATCCGCACATGCTTGAATACAAAGATCACCGCCTGTATATTCCTTTTGCAACTGATCTTTTGGAAAATGCGGTAAATCGGCTAATTCAGCAGGTTTTAAATGGGCCATACCAAGCTTATCGAATAAAGAAGGACCGACTCCTACCGTAATCGATAAATTGGAGGCATTTAAGCCTTCTGCTTCTCCTGTATCGCCTGTTGGTACTCTTGTATTAGTAGTTAAATCGACCATTAATTCACCATTCATTAAACGGACCATAAGAGGTGTCCATTTTTTAAACAACGCTTGTAACTCCTCTTTCGATGTTACTAACACCGTTAAAGAAGCAAAATAAATGTTTTTTTGAACAGGCGTACTAATGCCGGACTGATGTTTCCCGTAAAAGTTTACTTTGTTCTTTGCCGTTGTGCTATCCTCGACAGTTTCGAACACATCATACCCCATCGCTTTCATGACGCCACCAAAGCCTGAAGCACCAATCGCAATTCCTGCTACGCCCATGCCCGTAAGCTTTAACATCTCACGTCGCGATATTTTTTTATTAATCCATTTTTCTTCATTTGACGCTGTCATTCGTTATCACTCCAAAATAATGCCCATTTGACTTAAAGGTTCACCTAACTGGTTCACCGCAGCTGCAAGTGCCTTCGTATTGTCTGCTGTTAATTCTTCGTACGAAATATAGCCCCCATCAGCTGTTGCATGTTGTGCTAATAAATCATCTACTGCTTTAAATTTTTCATCTAATGTCGCTACTAACTCTTTATCTTTTGCTTCTAGTTTTGAACGAAGAATGGCGAAGATTTTTTCTGCACCTTCAATATTGGCTTTGAAATCGTAAAGGTCAGTATGGGAGTATATTTCTTCTTCCCCTGTTATTTTTGAAGTGGATACTTCATTTAATAAATCGACCGCCCCTGTAATCATTAAATCAGGCGTTACTTCGACTGTTTGAACAAGCGCATGTAATTCTTTCGCATCTGCTAGAAGCTGGTCTGCCACAGCTTCATAGCCGGCTGTTGTATTTTCTACCCACAGTGCATGTTCAAGCTTATGGTAACCAGTCCACTCCTCTTTGCCTTTCCCTTCTTCTTCGATATCGGCTAAACGGCCATCGATACGTGGGTCAAGGTCGCCGAAGCTTTCAGCAATTGGTTCTGAGCGCTCAAAATACATACGTGCTGGCGCATAGGCTGCTTTTGCTCCTTCGATATCTCCCGCTTTAAACAGATTGACAAATTTTTCAGTACTTAGCAAAAATTGATCCATTTGCTCTAATGCAAATTGTTGATAGGCTGCTAGTTCAGTAGTTAAATCTACCGCTGCCGTTTGTGCTGTTTGCTCTGTTGATGGTTGGTCCTCTTTTTTTCCTTCGTCTGCATTTCCGCAGCCAGCCATCAGGAGGCCACCTGCTACTAATACTGATAATAATGATTTGTTTTTCATGCTAAATACCTACTTCCCGAATTAGTCTCTAACGTGAATGATAATCATTATCATATTTGATTGCAAGAAGTATTTTTAAATTAAGAAAAAAACGTCATTTTGCAGTTGAAATTTCTTTACAACAAGCAAAATAACGTTTTTTCTACAATATAATGATTCTAATCTACTAAATATTGACTTGTTTCATCTTTTCATTTTTTCCATATAAGAAATAATAAAGGACGATTGAAAGGAAAATAACGGCAACCATCGCTAAGAAGATGGCACTATATCCCATCGCCGGTACAAAAAATCCTAAGAAATAAGGGCCAACACCTAGCCCTAAATCATATAAAATGAAATAGGTTGACGTCGCCAGTCCTAATCGTTCATTTGGTGTAACTTTAATAGCTATTGCTTGTGCAACTGAGTTGAAATTGCCATAGCCAATACCAATTAAAGCCCCAGCTATTAAAAATACACCAGTGCTTGTAGCGGAACTAAACGCATACATACCAATTGCAAATAATATAAGACATGGATAAATAATAATATTAGCGCCTCTAGCATCAAGTAATTTTCCCGTAAATGGTCGACTAGCTAAAATGACAAGAGCATAGACGATAAAGAAATAACTGCCTGCTGTTACTAAATGAAGCTCTTTTGCATAAAACGTCATAAACGACATAACACCTGAATAAGCAAAGCCAATTACCAGTGCTACAAAGGCAATCGGTAAAGCACGCATCTCGATAAAGTTAGTGAGCTTGAAGCCCGCTTTGTCCGTCATATTTTTCGCTTTTTTCGGTGCATCTGGAACTTTCACGATAAAATACATCAGAAAGCAAATAATGGCTAATACTGAATCGACCGCAAAAATCATGCGATAGTCTTCAAATAATTGTGTTAATAAGATGCCGATAAAAGGTCCAATGGCAGTTGCTAAAATGGCACTTAAGCTGTAATAACCTATTCCTTCACCGCGGCGTTCTGCTGGTAAGATTTGTGCAATAATCGTACCTGTTGCTGTACTCGCTATACCAAGCCCAATGCCCTGTATTAAACGATTTAGAATGAGTAATGGTAAATTGAAAGCGATAAAATATGACATTGTCGATAACATAAATAGTAATAAGCCACAAAATAATGTTTTTTTACTGCCCCAATCACCAATTATACGTCCTGTACCAAGACGTCCAAATAGCGTTCCGATAATAAAAATACTTGATACTAGCCCTGCTGTACTAGTAGAAGCGTGAAAATTTTCTACCGCATAGCCTGCTATTGTAACCATTAATAAATAAAAAATTAAAGTAATCGTAAAATTAATAAGTGATACGATTAAAAAGTCTTTTGTCCATAATTTCTGTCTAGATACTTCCACTTGTTTCCTCTCCTACTGATGAATGTTTTTACTTATGTTTGCTAAAACCCGAGAAGCAATTTCAATATCTTGTTTCGAAACACCCGCTAACGCTTTTTCTAATAATGGTTTTATATGCTCTTGGATTTCGTCCACAATTTTTTCGCCATATGGCGTTAATTGGACAACTTTAGCTCGTTTATCTTTCCCTGCTACGGTCTCTACATAACGAAGATCTACTAGCTTTTGTACAAGCCTCGTTACACTCGGCTTTTCAATAGACATAAAGTTGGCAATTTCAACTAATGAATGCGGACCTTTATCAATTAAAAAGCGTAAAACAGCCCACTGGGAACTATAAAGCTGATATGGTTCCAATTGCCTGTTGAGTTGATTCGTAAACGGACGGTACATTAAGCGAAATTCATTAAAAAATTGCTGTTCAATCGTCAAAAAAATCACTCCTTAATTAGTTAGCCTAGCTAACTATATCTCAAATTACGCCATTTGTCTAGATTGTTGCTTGTTATAAATTGTGTTGTTTGCACATGCTGTTGCAACAAAAAAACAACTGAACAGCGCAAGCCATTCAGTCGTTTTTCCGTAATAAATATAAAAAATATGGGGCGCCGATACATGCCACAACAATTCCTGCAGGCACTGTAGCACTCGAAATAACCACGCGTCCAATCGTATCAGCTAGCATTAATAAACTAGCGCCAATACATAATGTGATCGGTAAAAACAATTGGTAACGAGGGCCTACAAGTTGCTTTGCCATATGCGGTGCCATTAAGCCGATAAAGGCAATGCCACCCGTTACAGAAACGGCTGCGGCCGCAAGAGCAACCGCCACCAGTAATAATTGCAGTCGTTCTTTGGCGATATTAATGCCTAAGCCAATTGCGGTTTGCTCAGTCATTGCTAGCACATTTAAGACATTCGCTTTATAAAAGATAAACGGAATGCAGATGACAAGCCATGGCACGAATGCCCAAAGAAATGGCCAATCCGTTCCCCATACACTCCCCGCAAGCCATTGTGCAATAAACTGCACATCTGAACGTTCAGCCGAAGAAATGAGGAGCATCATAACACCTGATAGTGCCGCTGCTACACCTACCCCAATTAAAACAAGTTGCACAGGTTGCACACCTTGATTGCGCTTATATGAAAAAAAGTAAATACAAAGAGCCGTTAGTACAGCACTTATAAAACCAACCACAGGTAATATATACGCAAAGTGTGGTAAATCACCGTTTACACATAAATAAAATATCGTAATTCCCACACCTGCACCAGCATTGATGCCAATGATACCAGGGTCAGCTAAATCATTTCGTGTAACCCCTTGTAACACTGCTCCTGCCATTGCTAAAGCCATACCTGCTGCCGCAAGCACAAATAATCTTGGCAAGCGGACAGAAAACAATACAAAAGACTCTTTAAAACTACCATCTCCAAACAAGATAGGTACAATGCGATCAATGGACACAGAGGCAGCGCCTAGCGACATGCCCATGACAAAAATAAGCAATGTGAGCACGAGCCAAACGATCAACCATGTCCGTTGTTTCTTTTGTGCCATTTTAAACAAATTGACGACCTCCCTTACGTACAAGCAGTAAGAAGAACGGAAGGCCGAGTATTGAAATAATCGCAACTACAGGCGTTTCATACGGCGCATTTACGATGCGAGCAAGCAAATCTGCAGCGACCATTAACAAGCCACCTATAAGTGCACTCATTGGCAAAACAAAACGATAATCTGTTCCAACGAATGCACGGACAATATGCGGTACCATTAAGCCAATAAATGCTAGATTGCCTACAAGCGCTACAGCGGAGCCCGCCAGTATGACTACTACAACCATCATTATCACTTTAATCAAGGTTGTATTTTGACCTAAGCCGACAGCTACCTCTTCATTTAAACTTAAAATGGTCAGCTGACGACTAAAAATAAACGCAATGACTAAGCCGATGATAATAAACGGCACGATGATTAACACCTGCCAAGTTGTCCCTACTAAACCACCGCTTGTCCACATCGATACATCTTTGGCAATTTTAAATAATATGCCCGTCCCTTCTGCCACTGCTTGTAAAAGAGCCGAAACTGCTGCCCCAGCTAATACAAGCTTCAATGGAGAAAAGCCTCCTTTTGTCGATGCACCGATACTATATACAATGATCATCCCTACACCCGCTCCGATAAAACATGCCAAAATCAGCATAGAATACGAAGATTTCGGGAGTAATGCTAACATTAACGCTAACGCTGCATTGGCACCTGCAGTTAAACCTAGTAGCCCCGGGTCTGCTAAAGGATTTCTCGTAACGCCTTGCATAATAGCACCAGCTACTGCCAGTGCACTACCAACAAAAATAGCAGCTACAATACGAGGAAATCGAATTTCACGTAATATCGCATAATGCTTGCCGCCTTCTTGGCCTATAATTGCTTGAAATACGTCTTGTAAACTTGTATTCGCAGCACCAATACAAAGCGAGAGTGCTACTATGACTGCTAACAAGAGCAGTGATAGTAACACTTGAAGCCAAAATGGGAAATGCCGAAACTTTGTCATTTGCCTTCGCTACTCTCTACTAAAATTATTGTAAAAACTTCTCTTTAAAGAATGTTAGTTGGTATTCTAATGTGATTGGGTCATTAAAGTAAAATGCGTTCCCATTGATTTCAAATAAATGGCCATTCTTTACAGCTTCTAAATCTTTATACCAAGGAGCATCTGCAATAGAAGACTCTTGACCATTAAACGTACTAAAAATAACATAGTCGCCCGCATATTCATTTAACACTTCACTAGATATAGCGAAATAACCTGGTTTAAGCGCATCCTGTTTTACTTTTTCTGGCATGTTTAAGCCCATTTCTTGATATAAAATTTCTGTGCCACGACCCCAATTATCGCCATAAACATACATTTGTTTGTTAAACATTTCAGCAACTGTCACCGTTGCATTTTCCCCAATTTTCGCTTTAATTTCTGACCCTGCTTCAGCAGCGCGTTTTTTAAAATCTGCTACCCATTTTGTTGCTTCCTCTTCTTTGTTTACAACTTTACCAATCTCAATAAATTGTTGTAAATAATCGACTTTACCATAAGTAAATAACACTGTCGGTGCAATTTCTGCTAATTTATCGGCATTTTCAATACCATTTAACCCAATGATTAAATCTGGATCAAGCTCAATGATTTTTTCAATATCCGTATTTTCTACGACCACTGCATCTTTAATAGACTCTTTGAAGTTTGGATTATCGGCAGCCCATGAATCTACACCTACAACATCAACACCTAGTTGTATTAAATCCCCTACAAATGATGATAACACGACTACGCGTTGAGGATTTGCTGGTACTTCGATTGGACCTGTTTCAGATTGATACGTAATCGTTTCCGCTGTTGAAGACGCATTGTCCTCATTTTCTTTCTTCGCACTATCTTCTTTGTTGCCGCATGCTGCTAGTACAAGAACGACAACCATAAACATTGGTAAAAGCCACTTTTTCATTTGAATATCCCCTTTTAAGTTGTTTGTAATAAGTTGTATGTAATGCACATCGGTTTGTCTGTTCGTGGATCTTTTCCAATGACTGCATCAATTTGAAACACTTTTTGTAATACTTCAGGTACAATGACTTCCTCAGCTGTACCAAATTTCACAAGCTCTCCTTGCGACAGCGCCACAATATAATCAGAAAAACGCGCTGCTTGATTTAAATCATGGAGCACCATAACAATTGTGCGTCCCTCTTCTTCATTAAGCCTGCTTAATAATTCTAAAACCTCTAATTGATGGGCCATATCTAAATAAGTCGTTGGCTCATCTAAAAAAATAATATCGGTTTCTTGCGCTAAAGCCATCGCAATCCAAACACGTTGTCGTTGCCCACCAGACAAGGCATCCACTGTGTGATGACGAAAAGCATTTGTTTTAGTAACCTGTAAAGACCAATCGATCACATCTTTATCTTTTTGCGATAAATTACCGAACCCTTTTTGATATGGAAATCGACCGTAGGACACAAGTTCTTCAACTGTTAAACCATGGGCACTTTCAGGACTTTGTGGCAAAATAGCTAGCTCTTTCGCTAATTCTTTCGTATGCATTTTCGCAATATTTTGACCGTCTAAAATAACCTGTCCACTGTCATGTTTTAAAATTCTTGTGATGGCCTTTAACAGCGTAGACTTGCCACAGCCATTGGAACCAATTATTGTTGTAATTTTTCCATCCGGAATTTGTAATGATAAATCATGCACAATGGTTTTGTTGTCATAGCCAACACGAATCGATTCAATTTGTAAACGCAAAACATACCCTCTCTTTCTTTTTACTCATACACATGATATGATAGCAACAAAGCGATATTGATAATCATTATCACTACAGATAGTCTAGTTTTCCGATAAGTATTTGTCAAATACTTTTTTAATATTTTTTTAAGGATGTGGCGAAACAAGTGCAAGATATATACGATGTGACGATTATTGGCGGTGGGCCTGCGGGCTTATATAGTGCCTTTTATAGTGGGTTACGAGGCCTGAAAACAAAATTGATAGAAAGCCAGGAGCAATTAGGTGGCAAGGTGTTGCTTTATCCTGAAAAGTTAATTTGGGATATTGGCGGTCATCCCCCGATTTTAGGTGAGCAATTGGTTAAACAATTGATTGCACAAGCCAAAACTTTCGATCCAACCATTTTAACGGGTACGAAGGTCGACTTTATCGAACGTCTTGGTGAACTATTTGTTTTACATACAGCACAAGGAGAAAAACATTACACGAAAACCATTCTTTTAGCGATTGGTGGCGGCATTATTCACCCTCAAAAGCTGACGTTAGAAGGTGCAGAGAAATACGAAATGTCTAATTTACACTATACAGTACAATCTTATAAACGTTTTGTGGGCAAAGATATCATTATTTCAGGAGGCGGTAATACGGCGATTGACTGGGCAGTGGAACTAAGCCCAATCGCTAAAAATGTCACTGTCGTTTATCGAAAAGACATGCTATCAGCCCATGAAGCTACCATTCAAGAAGCGCTCGATGCTGGTGTACAAATCGAATGCAACACAACGATTACTAAGCTATCCGCAAATATAGATAAAACAGCTATAGAATTTGTGACATGTGAAAATTCACAATCTAAACAAAGCTATACACGCCAAATTGATGAGGTCATTGTTAGTCATGGCTATAACCGTGAAGCATCTCTTACATTTGATGAGGCCATTTCGATTCCTAAAAAGGATGACTATTATTTTGAAGGAAAAGCGACTGGTGAAACAGCCCAACCTGGCATATTCGCGGCAGGCGATATATTATCGTTTGAAGGCAAAATCCATCTTCTACTCGGAACCTTCCAAGATGCTGCGAATGCAGTAAACTCAATTAAAACTTATTTAGAACCAAGCGCTCATCGAAACGCAGTGGTTTCTTCCCATAACGACGCCTTTAAAGAAAAAAACCGCTCCATTATTGAAAACAGTTTATTAAGATAAGATGCTAGAAATAGAAAAAGTGTTAGATTGACTCGGGCAATCTAACACTTTTCATATGTGAACGTTGGTGTCCCGCTTTGGTGGGGATTTGTCCTAACCTATCGGCGATTCGTGGACCACTATCAGCGATTTCTTACGGTTTATCGGCGATTAACGGGCTTCTATCAGCGATTTCCTACGGTCTATCGGCGATTCATGGACTTCTATCAGCGATTGGTCCACTCTTGCTAGCAGTTATACTATAATCTAAATGTGTAAAAGATACCCAACATTAATCATTTAAACCTTTCCCATCAAGAATTTGCTGCGTGTATTTTTCAATTCTAGAGACTCTCGTTTTCGCTTGCTTCGCCTGTGAAAAGTAAAAAATGTAGGCTCTTTGGCGACCAGGTGTTAAGGCCTCAAATGCTAACTTTAAAGGAGGGAGCTCATCGAATTTCGCTTGCAATTCTTCGGGTATATCGTAATCCTCATTCGTTTTTAACGCCACTACTAGTCCTGCTTTTTCTACTTCAATAGCTTGTTGAATATACGCCTTTAAATCGCTTTCCATCGCCATAATTTCTTGGACACTTGTAAAACGAATTTGGCGAGCCGCTTGTACATTTTCCGTTTGTTGAATTAGAATGCCTTTCGGATCCTTTAACAACGCACCTTTATGAAACAGTAGCGCACAGTAATTTTTAAAGCCATGAATTAATACGACGTTCTTATTGTCCAATGTATAGCAAGGGTGCATCCACTTATAGTCTTCCGTCAGCCCACAGTCCAAAACCATATTTCTTAACGCTACATATTCTTCTTGCCATGTTTTCGCTTTACTAATAAAGTCATCTACTTTAGGATTAGTTTTCAATTTTGTCATAAACGAACACCCCTTCATCACCATTTCCTATTCCAATTGATTAATAATAAGACATGCATTGGGATGTTGTCTAGCTACAGTCGCAATCAGCTATTACCAATTTAATTTCCCTACATCTTTTAACGCTGTATTAATATCCTTGTTCATGTGTTGTAAGGCAGCGCGTGTTGCCTCTTGAATTGCTTGTCTCGACTGCTGTTGTGCTTTTTCATAGGCAAAAATAATACTTCTTGATGCACTAATTAATGCACCGAAGCCATCTTCATTAAATGCATTCGTAATATCTTTTCCATTACCACCTTGTGTCCCATAACCTGGTACTAAAAATAGTGATTGAGGCATTTTTTTGCGATAACTGGCTTGTGCTTCTGGATACGTTGCACCAACTACAGCACCAACCGATGAATAACCATATGTACCAATATCCCTTTGTCCATATTCCTCGACTAATGCAGCAACATTTTCGGCAATCGTTCCATTTTCAGTCAATAATTCTTGGAAATCACCTGAAGTGGGGTTGCTCGTTTTAACTAATATAAACAAACCCGTCTTCTTGTCTACAGCTTGTTGAACGAACGGCTCTAAACTATCGCTTCCTAAATATGGATTTATAGTTAACGAATCTACTTTTTTAGGTGTTTTCCAGTCATTTTGTAAATTGCCAAAAAAAGATGTAGCATACGCTGTAGCAGTTGAATCGATATCGCCTCTTTTTGCATCCGCAATGACGATAAGCTCTTTTTGTTGCGCATATTCAACCGTTTTCCAAAAAGCTGCTATGCCAGGTGCACCATACTCTTCATAATAGGCAAGTTGTGGCTTTACAATGGCTACGTCCTCAAAAATAGCATCAATAATTAATTTATTAAACGTAAACAATGCATACGCTGCACCATTATCATTTTTTCCATATTTCTCTTCTGCTTCATTTAGAATTATTGTTGGCATACGTGTTATCACTGGATCCAACCCTACTACTGCATGGGATTTTTTTTGTTGTATAGCGGCGCAAACACGGTCTGCAAAATGAATATTAGTCATGAATACCTCCAAAATATAGTAAATTTTACTTTTTCATTATAACAAAATATCGCTAATATTTTGCTCAAAAAAAATAGAGGGTAAAATATTATTTTATCCTCTATCAACTATTAAATTTTGCATACTCTATTTACTTCATCGAAACCATCGCCAAACGTAACCTTACAATATAAGTACGGTGAATCCTTACACTAGGTTCTAAATAGACTTAATAGAGATCCCATCTGTCTCAGCATATTCACGCCACTCGTTATCGTGTCTGCGTGCCCCTTCATAGTACTTAGATTATCTGCTAAACTTCCAAACCGAGAATTTCGGGGTTGTTGATTATTAAAAGAGCTAGGTTGCGGACGCATATTTTGCATCATCGGATCAAAACCTTGTCTATATCTTCGTGGTACTGGCCTTCTTCTAGGATTTTGCGAATAATATGGCATCAATTCACCTCCTATACAAAAATCGTTTTATATAGTATACGTCTCGATTTTTTTTATGTTTAGACATTAGGAGACGGTGTAGAAAAATAAATAATAGAAATGCTTCATTTGATTTACTTTTTATCATATAGTCCATCCCAAACCAAATTTAGGAACCATACTATTTTTATTTTCATACTATACAAACAACAACAATAAAGAAGGTGTTTGTCCTGTCAAATTCCAAATATCTCGATTTTTTGTCCCTATTTGGTGTTAGTGGCGCACATCCAGGTGGTCTAGCATTAACGAAGGAACTATTAAAGTATGAGAACATTGATAATAAGCTGCAAATATTAGATGTAGGCTGTGGTACAGGCCAAACAGCTGCCTATATAGCTTCCACCTATCAAGCCAATGTGACGGGCATCGATAACAATTCCATCATGATTGCTAAAGCTCAAAACAGAATGGCAAAACACCGTCTCCCCGTGCAAATTATCCAAGCTTCCATCGAACAAATACCGTTAGCAAATAAGCAATTTGATTTGATTATTTCTGAATCTGTGCTGTCCTTTGTCAGCAACAAGTCTCAAGCGCTTGATGAAATTTACCGCGTAATGCAAAACGGTGGTAAACTGATTGCCATTGAGTTCACCATTAAAAAAAAGCTGGATACAATGAGTACGGAGGATATTCAACAATTTTATGGCTTTGATCGTTTATTAATGAAAAAAGATTGGGTTGCTCTATTTAAAAATGCTGGATTCCAAACGATTCATATTCGCAAAAACAAATCTATTTCTTCAGCACCTGAATTGAATGTTTCACAAAATATCGAACAAGACCTTTATCAAGTGATGGACCAACATATTGCGATGAATAACAAATATGATGGGATATTGGACTATCGAATTTACTATTGTACGAAATAGTTTAGTAGCGTATGATTTTACACTGCGCATCCATGTTTGTAGCAGTAATCATACGCTTCTGTCTATTGGAGAGTAAATGAGGATAAATATGCGGTATTATCTTATTTTTTCTATAAAATATTTTAATATTCTAGCAGTTAAACCCCAAATGGTATACTGCTCATAATCATAAAACCATTCTTCCATTGAACGCGTTCTCCATTGGTACTGTGCACCGTTTACAATTTTGTCAAAAGGAAAATCTAATGAAGGTACTGGTTCAATCGAAACTAAATGCATATAAGGCTCATACTGTAATAACCAGTCAAGTGGTACTGTAAATACTTGTTCTACTTCTTGCTTGTTGTATCCATCAATAATTTGCTTATAATCAACGACTGCCACAAATGGATAAGTAACAAATGAAGATGACGCTATATAAGGACTTAATTGCCCTATCACTTGTACTGTATTCGGATCAATGCCTAATTCTTCATGTGTTTCTCGTAATGCCGCAGCTAATGGTGATGCATCACTGGCATCAATTCGTCCACCTGGAAAACTAATGTCACCCGGCTGTTTTCTCATTGTCATTGATCGTACTTCAAAAAGAATGTGCCATTTTCCGTCCACTTCTACTAATGGTATTAATACCGCAGAACGAAAAGCTGATTCCTCACCTATAAATAAAGATGGATTTTGTTGTAACTGATGCTTCAATTTATCTAGAAACATGAGATTGTATTCACCTCAATAGTTTATATTCCTTATTATCGTATCATTAAAAGTGCATTGGATAAAGATTCTGCCATTGAATCATCCTATTTCAATAAAAAAATGCAGCGGAGGCGTTTATTCTCCCCCATCTGCATCGCTTATGGTTGTATAACGATTTTCCCGATACTTTTACGACTTTCCAGTAATGCATGTGCCTTTGCCCCATCTTTAAGAGCAAAAATCGTCGGTTCTTGCATTGTTATCATGCCTTCTATCAACCAATCAAATAATTGTTGTGCACGGATTTTTCTTTCCTCAAATGACGTTAAAACATTCCAAAGGTCTCCCCCCGTTATTGTTTTGGACGTATCCATTAACATGCGCGGATCGACCGCAACGGGATCTCCTCCTGACATGCCGAAAAATACTACCGTTCCACCGACTTTAGTTGCCTCAAAACTATCTTGCAGTGTTGAGCCTACCGATTCATACACAACGTGCACTCCTAAGCCACCTGTCGTTTCCTTCACTTTTTGCACCCAATGCTCTTCATATAAGAAAACATGATCCGCGCCGATATTAGACGCTACTTGTGCCTTTTCTTTTGAAGATGTCAGCCCAATAACATTGGCCCCTTTTAACTTTGCCATTTGAATCAAGTTTTGACCAACGCCACCTGCTGCTGCATGAATCAACACCATATCACCTGGTTGGATGGCATAGCTATCCGTTACTAAATATTGAGCCGTTAAGCCCTGTAATAAAATCGCAGCCGCCGTTTCAAAAGAAATTTCAGCAGGTAATACAATCACTTTATCGTGTGGCACTGCTACCAATTCCGCATTGGCAAACGGTACATCTGCAAAGGCAATGCGGTCACCAACTTGAATATGATCGATATTTGCGCCAACCTTTTCCACGACCCCAGCGCCTTCATAGCCCAAAATAAAAGGAGGCTGACCTGCTAAATGGTAATTGCCTTTGCGTCGGTAAATATCCGCAAAATTTAAGCCAACTGCTTTCGTGCGTACTAATAGTTCATCGTCCGTGATGCCCGGATCGGCGATTTCTTTGTATTGTAAAACTTCAGGACCCCCAAATGTTTCAAAAACTAATGCTTTCATTTATTTAACCCCTTGCTAAGTGAATGTAGCATTATCTTACGCTAACGAAAAAGGCCAAGACAACTAATTTGTCTTAGCCTAGCAATTGATATGGAATAAAAAGGATTTCTCAGTTAATCACCGAATATATCATCTATTGGGGGTGTAATAAAAATGGAAATAACCATACAGAGAACAACAGAAGACGAAGCAACCGTTCTATTAGCTATTCAGAAAGAAGCATTTCTAGAAGATTTAACACGCTATAACGACCACGCAACAAATCCAGCAAACGAACCAATTTCAAGGCTTATCACAAAAATTCAAAGCTTTACCCATTATACTGTTTGGCTTGATGATGAAATCATTGGGGGTATTGATATTCGAGAGTTAAAAAATAATCAATTCCGTTTACATCGAATCTTTTTAGCAAAGGCGCATCAAAATAAAGGATTTGGCAGTTATCTAATGCAATGGATTGAAAATCAGTTTCCTTGTGCACGTGAATGGCATTTGGACACGCCTCATTTAAATACAAGAAACCATCATTTTTATGAGAAACTCGGCTATGAAAAGGTTGGAGAGCATCGTATCTCAGAGTCATTTATTTTATTTGACTATGTAAAAAAAATGAAGAAATACTAATAAAAAAGTCAGTAGCGAATCATTCACCACTGACTTTTCCATCTTCTACTTCGCCGTTAATGTCAGATGATCAGCAGTTGCCCAATTGTTGATTGGTTGGACTTTATAAGTGCCGCCCGACTTCAATGTCTCGTCGATCACATCAAAAATACCGACCGCTCCTTTACGTGAAGAGTAACGATATTGCGCTTGTACTATTGAACCATCTTCCGCTTGTAATGCTATAGTACGGCCAGCAAATAACTCCATTCCAGGATCTTTATCAAGCGTTACTTGGAATGATGTTGCATCAATCGGCTCTACCGACTTAATGATTAATGGCGCCATATCCGTTGCCGTAAATGTTGGATTTTTAATTGTGGCCCAGTCTGCCGTCACCGTATATTTCGTTCCTGCCTTCATCGCTTTTCCTTCTGGTAAGCGGAATTTCGGTGCCTGTCTGCCATCTGCCGCTTGTGTGAACAGCACGTAGTCTGCCTGTAACTTGTCGCCATTTTCTGCCGTCAATGTCACAACACGGTCTCGTAATGAAGAGATAACTTGATAATGCTTGCCTGTGTCGTCCTTATTGTCATCATTTACTTGAAACGACAAGTCTCCCCTTGCCTCTTTATAAGCTTTAATAATATTAGAATAATCTGTTACACCTTCATTTTTAAATGATTCAATCTCAAATGTATCATTGGCCACTTGTTTCGCTTGACTTAGATTTATTTTTTCATCACTACCATCAAAAGCCTTCGTTTCTCCATCTTTGTATCTGAGTGTATAAGTTGTACCAGCCTTCTGCATTGTAACAGGTACGATATACGTACTTTTAGCCCCTATTTTTAAGCGTGGCACATTGACGATCGTTAAATCATGATTGAACGAAAAATCTTTTTTGATTGTTTCTAAATTTTCTACTTTCACACCTTCTTCGGTTAATGGTTCAGAAAACGTTACTTGCAACGTCATTATGTTTAAAGGTTTTATTTCGGTAATTTGAACCTCTTTTTTCCTATCATTTTTAGTCTCTTGCTGCGTTTGCCCTTGCTTTGTCTCCGTTTGTTTATTTAAAAAATTACACCCCGATAGTGTTAACATAGCTGTTAACAAAATGGGTGTGATGATACGCCATTTTTTTGTCATTTGGATAACTCCCCCTCCAAGTATTAGTCGTTCCTCCATAACCATTCTTGCCAATGCCATATCATTGTTATACTTGCCTACCGTTGTCCCATTATGTGGCCTTTAGCTAGAAATAAAAAATAGTATGCAAGGAAAACTCCAAGCATACTATCGTTATATTGCCATTTAGTTCATTTCAGGTTTATTTCTTTTTATTATTTTTAGCACGATTTCAATTAATACAACTGCGATTAATGACAGACCAAATAACGGCATGATGACACCTAATAGTATAATAATGATGATAAAAGGAATCGAGATTTTTGGTGATAGTTGAGGTGGTGCAGAAAGTAAGCCTTTTTTCTTGCGCAACAACCACGTGCGGAATCCCCAAAAAATGACGCCTAGAAATGCGACACAAACTAGTAAGTTTAATAATTTGTTCGGCCAGCCAAATAAATGACCTTCATGCAATGGAATGCCCCATGTAAACCATTTAGCTAAAATACCATAGTCGTCATAGTTCACTTGAGATATAAATTCACCGCTATATTGATCAAAGTACATCGTCGCTTCGTCATATGGACTAACATCTAAACCCGTTACACCGGTATTACTTGATTTAGCAACCGTAAATACACCGTCATCACTTGTCGGATAAATAATAGAATATGGTTTTGTAATGCCATTTGCCTCAATTTGTTGTTCAAGGCTTGCCACATTCACTTGATTTGGATTTCGGCTTATCGTTGTAATGCCCATACCGTGATGCGCATGTTTAGATGAAGAAGGCGCTTCTTCTTTACGTGTCGCCCAAGGAATTTCGCTTACGTCAGATGTTGGCGGTTGTTGTTGCAATAGAGGCGTACCAAATGATGGATGTTCTTGAGATGCATTTAATATGATATTCCCCATAAATGCAGACCAAGGTAATCCCGTAAAAATAATCACAATCATCGGAATGGTAATGATTGTACCAATCAGGGCATGCCATCTTCTATTTTTTTGTCGCTTATTCGCTTGCTTTGCTTTTTTTAATACTTTTCCTTTAAAAGTCATATATAAACCCGAAAGCAGTAAAAAGATTGCCCAACAAGCAGCTAATTCTACTAGATAGTTCACAACAGTGCCACCTAGAAATAAGGAGCTGTGCAAACTTCTAAGCGCATTGGCAAATGTGTAGGTCGGATCTTGATGGCCAACAATTTGATTGTTTTGATCTAAAAATAAATATCGTTGAACCCCTTCAGCATTCGTCATCGTTAATCGCGTATTGTAAGGTTCCTCTAACTCAATAATTTTCGTCGTCGTATAGCCTGCAAATGCTGCTTCCGCTTGTTGCACACCTTCATCAATTGTTAATTTTTCGGTTTTTCCACTATCCCCAAAGAAATAGTCTTCATATAAATGATTTTCGACATTTGTGTAAAACAAATACCCTATACCACTTAATGTCAGTGTAATGAGCAGTGGTGTAATAAATAAAGCAGCATAAAAATGCATTCGCCAAAAACTGGAATAGGTTGCATTTTTCATTTCTTGTTCCCCAATCTATTAGTATAAAAGCTAGTTTATTATATAAAACAAAAGTGAAATAAGAATGAAGTCCTAGCAAAATTTTAATAAAAAAATAAAAAAGCTACTTCTACATCCCTTTCCATAAGATGCCTGAAGTAGCCTTTCGTTATTTTAACCGATTAATTCTTTTCTAACATTGCAATAAGCGGTATAAATGTCTGACTGATGCGCTTCATCTTGCCCGAAAAAATATTCAACAAGTTCC
This sequence comes from Lysinibacillus sp. 38-6, assembly GCF_046245175.1. Taxonomy (GTDB): domain Bacteria; phylum Bacillota; class Bacilli; order Bacillales_A; family Planococcaceae; genus Lysinibacillus. The sequence goes on along the minus strand of NZ_CP176417.1, from coordinate 863,382 downwards.
TTTAATGTTTTTCTAGCCCCGTCAAATTGCTTTTGCATAATTTCATATTTAAAAAGATTTTCATAGTACTCAATGACTTGACTATTCATCTGGTCACTCCTTTAGTTTTTGCATAAAAAAGCATCTTTCTCTTTAGAAAGATGCCTACTATGACAAGCCACCCTTTACCTGACTTTCGTACATCTCCCGTTGCACCATCCTAATAAGGGAAAATAAACGTCATTGACAGGTGCGGAACCGCATAGAATTTTCACCGATACAAATCGAACTGCTAGTTGGTACCTCTATTTTATTATTTCATTTTTATGATTATACCTTCGTAGAATATGCACATTGACACGCTCCTGATAGATTACTAATATTTAATGTAACGCCATTTATTTTCCAATAAATACATTTTAAAGAAATACCTAACTGTTAACAAAATAAGTTGCAACAAAGTCTATTTTTTTTGCAACAAAACGAAAAATCATCGTAAGTTCTATCAAGTGTTGCTACGATACAATCAGGAAGGAGAACAAATGAAATTCAACTATATTTGGAACAACCATCACTCCACTTCGGAAATCGATATTATTAGTAACCCATCAAATAAAGAATGGCTTTCAACATTGGAACAGCAAGTTTCACAGCCTATGACAATAAATGCAACTGATCTTAAAACAAATCGCCAAATAATGATTGACCTCAATCAGATCGAAGCGATAGAAGCATCCGGTCATTTTACGAAAGTCTATTTACTAGACGGGACAGAGCTTTTGCTGAATAAAATTTTAAAGGAATTAGCGTACTTGGAATCATTTCATTTAGTTAGAATCAACAATTCGATCATTTTGAATTTGAAGCAAATCCAGTCATTTGCTTCCGGAAGTCATGCAAGATTGGAAGTAATCACGAAACAACAACATAAGTATATCGTCAGTAGACATTATGCAAAATCCATTAAGGAGAAATTGAAATGATAAAAGACTTAAAAAACAGCTTTTTATCGACTACATTTTGGGGGTTAATTTTGATTGTCCTTTTAATGACCATTTTTAATCTTCACCAAGAAATGGTCAACTTCTTTTATATTTGGAATTTAATTGGGATTAGCGTGCTAATGGGGATTGTGTTTGGTATTGCTTATCCATACTTGTGGAACTACTCGACATTAAAAGTAACTTCTAAAATAACGATTAGTACTTTATTGAACTTTTGCTGCGGCGTAAGCAGTATCTATCTTTTATCACTGCAAGTATTCGAATTCATCAAACCTTATTTGTTGGTGATTTTAGTCATCACGTTAATCGGTCATATTATCGGATTTTATTTTTTCTCAAAATATGAAAATAAAAAAATAGCGGCTAGTTTGAATAGCTCGCTAGAACAGTAAGGAGACGGAAAAATGAACCTCGACACTAGCTTACAAGTACTATTACATGATATTGCGCTCAAACAAAAGAAGGGGCTACCTTTTATTATGGCATCCATTTTTATATGGGCCGTGATTACAACCATTACATTACTGCCTTTAGATGTAATGATTAAAAATATCGGCATTTTATCTTGTGGTGCATTGCTATTTCCTGTTTCAATAGGTTGTGCCAAAATCCTAAAAGTTGATTTATTTTATAAAGAAAATCCTTTAATTAATGGACTATTAATTGCAACAAATAATCAAATTTTATATTTAATTATTTGTGTTCTTCTATTAATAAAAGCTCCTATGTGGGTTTTACCTGCTTACGCCATTATTTACGGAGCTCATTTATTACCATATTCTTTCTTTTATCAATCAAAAAATTATCGCTATAGTTCCATTTTTATTTGTCTCGCTATTTTAATCAGCATCCTTTTCTTCCATTTAAATATACTTTTTGTCCCGCTAATCGTAGAAATCGGTGTACTCTTCTTATTTTTTATGCTGAACAAAGAAATAAAAAGCTAGTCTAGCAATCATTAGACTAGCTTTTTATTAAAATCATCTGCTACAAAATTTAGGATAGCCACCGCCATTCATTCATGGCAACGAGTTTTTTTATCCAACTGCGATCAGATACATCTTGTATGCACTTCAGTACTTTTAACGCAACTACGTCAAAGTCCTCATCTGTCTTTGCTTCCTCATAATGAAACCAACAATCATTGTCATCTGTTCCATATATATCTTCTCTTAGTCTAAAACGGTCATCAAAACTTACATCATGGGCAGTCACTTTGTTCGGTGGTACTTCTTCTCCCCAACTCATCGTTGTTCCATTTTTTCCACAAACAGCAAGTTCAACAACAAAAGAGCCACCATAACGATTAAATTGAAAAGTTACTAAGTCTATATTCTCTTCATTTAGTCTTCTAAAATGTGGAAACGTTCCTTTAAAACCATGTTTTCTTAAATAAGGCACTACTAGTTTTTTTAATGCTTTTATCATGAATAGACGACTATTGGATAAGCTCATAATCGGTATCCCTCCAACGAAATTTTTTGGTACTTCAAGTGAGAGAGAAATCCAAAGCTATACAAGAGAAAGTCAAATTAAAAATGAGTCCGGCGCTCCACCGAACTCATTTTTGAAAGCACATGAATAACGCAATAGTGTGTTTTCTTCAGCGATTATTCCCAATCCTTGTTCAATGAAACTAGTTTTTTTATCCAATTGCGATCTTTTACGTCCTGTATGCACTTCAGTACTTGTAATGCAACTAATTCAAAGTCTTCGTCTGTCTTTGCTTCCTCATAATGAAACCAACACTCAGCATCATCGGTTCCATATATATCTTCTCTGAGTCTAAAACGATGACCATAATCTAGATCATACACAGTTACTTTGTTTGCGGGAATTTCTTTCCCCCAACTCGTCGTTAAACCATCCTTCCCACAAACACCTACTTCTACCACAAAAGAGCCACCATAACGATAAAATTGAAAGGCAATTAATTCCATATCATCCCCATTTCGTCTTCTAAAATGTGGAAATGAGCCTTTAAATCCATGTTCTCTTAAGTATGGTACTACTAGTTTTTTTAGTGCCTTTATCATTAATAGACGACTATCGGATAAGCTCATAATCTGTATTCCTCCAACTTTAGTTTTTTCGAACAATATTTAAATTCACGGTTTACTATAAGCATATAAAATTAATCATAAATTTTATAAGGAATCCCTTTTGATTTCAAATACTTTAACACAGCTTTACTTGCACCTACTTTACCTGTTTGATCACTTTTAAAGAAATGCCATTTCGCCCCTTTAATTTCCTTTGCATCACCAGTCGTACCTTTAACTAAAAGATAGTCCTTATCAATCTGTTTTTTAACAAATTTAGTTAGCGTTACGTACCCTACTTTAGACTCGTGGGCAATACCAGAAGTATCTAGTACATCTATAATTCTTAAACCTAAATCAGTATTTCTACGCGAATGGACCTCTTTTGATTTCACCAGTGTTTCTAAATATTTCTCCGCTGCTGTACCACTACTAAAAGATTTTTTGGCATGTTTTGCGGCGGATTTTGTTATTTCTTTACCTGATCTTTTGGAAATAAATTTAATTGCACCGCCAATTAGACGGACAACTACACTTACTACAGATGCGTGGGCATCATTTTCTGAAATCGTTATTTGTTTTCCAGTAGTTCTGTCGACTAAAAGAACTGTAAATTGCTCTGTCGTATTTTCAACTATTTCGACTTCGTAATCAGCTTTTTCAACTTTATCACCATAAGCCATTTCAGAGCTAACGGTCATGCTATTACCATCTAAGGTTGAAGCAATTATTAAAGTTGATGTATATTCATCTGTCGAAATATCTAATTGAAAGGCAATGCCATGACTGTCTAGGTTTGCAATAGACGTCTTAATTTTTTGTGCATCTTCCCCTAAAATAGCTCCCATTTCATCATTGAAACTTGCGAGTAAATCGGACTTAATCTCTTCTGCCATTTCAGGTTCCGTTAACAGGCTATCTAGCAATCCACCATCATGCAGTAAACTATGTAAAGTCGGGTCATTCAAAGAAATTAAATCAACTATTTTCTCATCATGTAAATAAGATTGCACGACATGATCATAGGCTAATATTTCGTTTATTAGCAGAGGGTCTTCTACAATTGCTTTGATAATACTTTCATTTTCAAATAGTTTCTTTATTAAAGTAGAATTTTCAGCAATTGCACGTCTAGTACTTTCGCTGTTGAAAATTTCTCTTACTAAAATTTTGTCTTGCGCAATCGCATGGACGATACTGTCATTTGCAAAAAGTTCATTGACTAAACTAGCATCTTCCGCAAGTAAACGGGCTACGCCGTCACTTTGAATTATTTTGTTTACTAAAGCACTGTCTTCAGCAATTGCATTGGAAACATCTTTGTTTTTTAATATTTCACTAACTAAACTCGATATTTCTGCAATCGAATGTACAATAACATCTTGTGCTAATAGTTCTTGCACAAGTTCCGATTCTGCGACTAGTTCCTCTACAACATGGCTATTAGCCAAAATTTCCGCTGGTATGTCTGAAGTTTGCGTAATCGATTCTATATATTCTTCAGATGTAAAAAATTCACTAAGTAATTGCTCAATCGATTCTGGATATTCTACATCGGCATTATATTTGTTAGCAGCCGTAACGCTACTTGGTAGAACAGATAGATTAGAAACGATTAACGCTAGTGCAATGTACAAACTAATTATTTTTCTCATATTCCCATAACTCCTTTATAAATAATAGAATTAGAGGGGATTATTCAGTTAAAAGGATTAGACCGTTTCCATATTTGTTATCAAATCCTTTGTCACCTAAATCATGAGCAAAATTTTTTAATTGATTGTTAATGAACTTATAAGCTTCTTCTTTGTCGGATAATTCAGAAATCAACAATGAGACGACACCTGTAAAATAAGCTGCTGAAAAAGATGTCCCATCAAAATAATCGACATCTCCTTTATTCGTAATTGATTTTAAGTTACTACCTACCGTTACAAAATCTATTTTTCCTTCACCAGAAAAATAGGCCTTCGATAAATTTTCATCGACTGATCCGATAGAAATAACATTCGAAAACTTTGCAGGATAATCAACCCCAAATCCAAATGTATTACCTGCGGCAGCGATAACCAAAATATTTTCCCTATTTGCTCTTGTTATAACTTCTTCTAAAATTGCATTTGATTTCTGAAAACCAAAACTTAAATTTACTATATCGACACCTTCATTAATTGCCCATTCAATCCCCTTTACTAAATGTTCTAAAGCTCCATTGCCATCCTCACCTAAAAATTGAACATCGTATAACGCTACATAAGGGTTAACACCTAAATTATTCCCAGCAATAATACCGGCAATTGGTGTTCCATGATTGTATCCATCAAATGTTTTACTAGAATCATTGATGACATTAAAGCTTTTTACTACTTTGCCATCAAGTTCAACATGATCATTGATGCCACTGTCGATAATGGCAATTTTTATCAAGCGTTTTTTCTCCTCATTTTCGTCAATAATGGCATCTAGTGGATTAACAGCGTATTTTTCTTCATGATGCCATAAAGAAAAATACGCAATAGGCATAATACAAACGAATATCACGATTAATAACAACCCTTTTTTAACACATGTCTTACCCTCCGTTCTGACAATTAATTTATCTCTTGCTCGCTAATTTTCCGCTAATATAAATAAAGATATATTTGATTGCCATCATAATACTAAATTTTTAGAAAAAATAAAATAATATTTTTTTATTCATTTTTTACGAAAATATCATAAATAAATAGTAAAAATTTTCATTACCACACAATAAGATTCCTAAATATTTTTATTTTTTTAATGCTAGAATACTAGTTTTATAATATTTTTTTATTAAATTAGTTTACTTATTAAAATAAAATTACTATAAAAAATCTACTGAGTATTTTCTTACTCAGTGACGGCAAGGCAAAGTTAGGTATCTTCCTGCAAAATCCTGCAAATAAAAGGTATTTTAAGTAATTTGTAGAAATATATAATTATTGCATACTTGCAGAGGAGGATAACTATGATTGTCGGATTACATCATGTCCAACTTACTATTCCAAAAGGTACTGAGGAGCAAGGGAAGGCATTTTATTGCCATGTACTCGGCTTAAAAGAAATTGAGAAACCAAAATCCCTTCAAGGGCGAGGTGGTTTTTGGTTACAAGTTGGTCATCACGAAGTACATGTTGGGACAGAGGACGGTTTTGATCGACTTACGACGAAAGCGCATATTGCCTATCAAGTAGAGGATGTTGCCTATTGGAGAGAAGTATTAACAGCGCATCAGATCGAAATACTTGATTCTGTGCCCATTCCACAATTTGAACGCTTTGAATTTAGAGACCCATTCGGTAATCGGGTAGAGATGATTCAGCCACTTTAAGCCTTTAAAAAGTTGAAGGGCATAATCAGGCGCCATTCTATTTTTTTTCTATAAAGTAAAATTGATACTAGCGAAGGTGTCGATTCCTACTTTGAACACATTCAGCGTCAGACGCGTGCTTCAATGAAAATGCAAAAAGTGTTAGATTGATCGTAGTCAATCTAACACTTTTTCACTTCTCTCATGGCCCTTTTCTCTTTACAATTTAAAAAGCTGTACCTCTTGGTTTAAATTCTCTGCCATCGATGCTAAATGATCTGTATTTTTTGAGATTTCATCCATCGTTGCGACGGTTTGGTCAATTGTTGCGGTCGTTTGCTCGACACCTGCGGCTGACTGTTGCGAAATAGCGGCAATTTCATCGATAGAATGATTGATTTGCTCAGTAGTTGTTGAAATGCCTTGTAAGTTTCCTGTTATGCCTTGTATATTGTTAAACATACTGTTGACCGCAATTGCAATTTGTTCAAAAGTTGTATTGGTAGTCGTAATTTGCTCTGTGCCTCTTTTTACTTCCTCATAACCCGTCCGAAGGGATGCAGTGACTCCGACCGTTTCATGTTGAATTCTTGCCACAATAGACGAAATATCCGTCACAGAATAAGAAACTTGTTCAGCAAGCTTACGCACTTCATCGGCGACGACCGCAAAACCTTTCCCTTGCTCTCCCGCCCGTGCCGCTTCAATGGCCGCATTCAATGCTAGTAAGTTCGTTTGATTGGCAATATCATCAATTACCGACACTAATTTAGAAATTTCTTGCGATTGTTTATTTAAACCTTCTACATTGGCAACAGCCTCTTGGACCATTTTATCAATCGCAAACATTTGCTGTGTCGAACTGTTCATTAAATGTTGCCCACTTGCTGTAAGTTGCAAGACTTCACTCGAATATCCTTGTAAATCTTTTCCTTGTCCATTCGCTTGCTGGACATTTAATTTAAATGCGTCTATTATTTGCGCTAAGTCACTGGCATTATGCGCTTGGGATTCAGAGCCACCTGCTAATTCAAGCATGGTGAGTGCAATTTGTTGTGCACCTGTTTTGACTTCTAATGAAGATTGCGCTAGTTGTTCACTGCTGGCAGCTACATTACCTGACACAACATGGATGGAACCAATGATTTCATGTAGTTTCTTATTTAATGTATTCGTTGATTGTACAAGCAAACCGATTTCATCTTTCATTCTTTCAGGCAAAGCAGGTTGACTAATATCGCCATTAGCCATATGCGTGATTTTTTCGATAACGGCTTTTATTGGATTGGCAATCAAACGCGCCGAAATGTATGCGGTTACAATTCCGATCACTGTTGTAATAACGCCAATTATTAATCCTATATTCATCGTTTGCTTTGATTGCACAATCATATCCTGCCCTAGCTCATTAATAGAAGCTTCTCTTGCACTGGCTAGCTCCTCGTATCCCTCTCTAATTTCTACTGCGAGACGATCGACGGAATTTAAATTTTGTATAGCTAATTCAATGTTTCCTTTATCGTATTCATCAAACACTTTCGATTGTACAAAGCTCCGCCATTCTCTTGCTTTTTCCACTATTTTTGTTAAGCTTTCATCAGTCGATAAATTATTTACGATTGTATTATTAGCTTCAGCTATTTTAATATATTCCTCGAATTCCTGTTTATATTTTGGCTCTCCTGTGAGAACATAACTTTTAGCCGCAGTTGTACGCACACTAATGGTCGATGCTAATTTTTCACTTGCCGTTAACAGCTGTAATTCTTTATTGACAATTTCTTCTCCAGCAGTAATGACACGTTTATTGGCGAAAAAGCTATAGGTGTTAAAACAAGCGATGAAAAATACCACAATAAAAAATGCACATATTATCTTTGCTCGTATTGTTTTGAACCTTAGTTTTTGCAACATACCATTATCCCCTTTCAATCGTTAAATATAACTACTATAAAACTACATGTTTCGCCAGCTTTTGAGGGCAAGCTACTATTTATTTCTACCTAAATATAACATATATTTCCTATATTACCCATGACTCGAACTATGTATTTCTTGCTTTCCTTTATGCAAGAAAATGTGTGCAATACGTGCTTTTCTCCGTACACATGAACTCATAAAGTTATTTTTATATCATTCCTTATCCTTATTTTGATTTCTCTATTTGCATATTGTCTACCGTCTTTTCTATATTAACGACGTATATTTTATTTTTCACTATAATTTTATAGCAATAGCTTATAGGTCCCTGTTTGTTCGTGTTTTTACTACACTTATTTAACAAACTGAAACATTTGTAATGAAACTGTAAATTCAGGCGTTCAGCCCTTTTATATCAACGTTTCTGGCGAAGGCTACGCCCCCCGTGGAAACAATTACCTCCCGGAACGCCTACTTTTTCATGCTACGATTATTGCAATGGCAAGCAAACAGAAACTTACTGCTCGCTTACAGGAGGTAAAAGACAGCATGAAAAAACAATTTTTAACTACTACATTAGCACTAACGATTGGCTTTAGCTCATTCGGCATCGTTCAAGCAAGCATTGAACCAATCAAAGTAGAGGCAGCCACAACAAACGCCCAACATAATGACGCGGCAGTTGCAGCAAAAGCGGATCAACTTATTCAAACAGGAAAAAGCTTAATTGGTAAGGCGACATATAGTAATTCAGTGTACAAGGCTACATATCCATACAAGTTTTCTTGTGCTTCATTCATTATGTATATTTTTGAGAAAAATGGTGTAGACCTTGGGACATATAATGAAAACTATATGATCCAGCAAGGAACACCTGTTGCGAAAAGCCAATTGCAAAAAGGCGATTTAGTGTTCTTTAAAAGTAAAAAAACAGGCACAGATCCTGACCATGTAGGTATGTATATCGGCAATAACAAAATTATTCATATGGCGGATTCTAAACAAAATATCGTTATTTCAGATATGAGTAGCAAGCCTTATTATACAAACAACTATGTAGGAGCTCGACGCGTATTACCAACATTGTTATCTGCTAATCCAGCAACAAAAGGCGATAAAATTGTAGAAAATGCCATTACTTATAAAAATAAAGCAACGATAGGTTCTACAATTAATGAGCAAAGCTTACGATTTACAGCCCCTGGTTTCGTAGAATATGTTTACCGTAAAAGCGGTGTAAAACTGGGTACAACTAACTTAAAACAACTAATGGCTAAAGGTACAACAGTGTCACGTGCTAATTTAAAAAAGGGTGACTTAGTGTTCTTTAATAGCGTAAAAGGTTCAACAAATCCTTCTCTTGTCGGCATTTACGCTGGCGATCAACGCATCATAATTCCAATGTCGGGTGGCGTTACGACTAGAGTACTATTTGTAGATTACTATAAAGAGCATTATTTAACAGCAAAACGTGTCTTTTAAGAATATGTGAGGACACAAACTCGCATTATTACAAGATGAGTTATTAAATAACGCAAAACATAGCATACGAGCAGTGACGTTCACCGCTTTGTATGCTATGTTTTATTTTATATGGTAAGTTGCTAAAAATGCATCGCAATCGAATTTTCACCGTAAAGAATGCCAATAGCTTTTATTGTGCCTTTAATTTATTGGCAAATTCAATCATTGATTTACTGGACATCGGTCCCTTTATGAGAACGATCGTGTCTTTATCTAGTTTTGGTTTGAGTATTTCTAAAATACCTTTGACCTCTTGAAATATGTGAACCTTTGCGTTTGTGCCATCTTTTTTTGCCTGTGCTGCTATGTGTTCTGCCCTTTTTCCAATTGTAATGAGCGTGTCAATATTTCGCTCGGCCACCATTGAACCAATCTCACGATGATACTTTTCTTCGAAAAGACCCAATCGCTTTATATCACCTAATATAAGGATTATTTTTTTATCTTTTCCTATCGTATCTAACACTTTTAAGGCTGCTTCAACCGATGTTGGGTTATTCGTCCACGTATCATCGACAATGGTACTTTCACCGATACCTGTTGAAAATTCAAGATGCCTTGCCATCGGTTTAAATGTTTTTAATCGAGAGATTGCCTGATGGATAGATAGGCCCATTTCTTTTATAGCTGCGATAGCCGCTAACGCATTATAAACTTGATGTTCACCGTAACCAGGTACAAATACCGTATATTTTTCATTGGATACTTGTAGGGTAAATTGCATACCATTGTTGGTAAATTGAATGTTCGATGCTTTGTAATCGGCTTTTCCATGTACCCCTATCGTAATAATTTTGCCTTTGAATAGTTGCAATGGAACTTTTTTTGTATTTTCATCATCTGCATTGATAATTAACGTGCCATCTGGTGAAATGCCCTCTACAATTTCAGACTTCGCTTTAATATAGCCTTCAAGATTTTTACATCCATCTAAATGATGCACACCGATATTTGTAATAATCCCAATCGTTGGTTGGTAGATCATGCATTGATGTTTGATATTACCTGTATTCCCTAAGCCTAACTCAAATACGGCTGCTTTTGTTGTTTGATCGATGCCTATTAAATAAGGTAACGATTGTCGAGGTTCATTTTTACTACTAATCGATGCCTGCACATTCCAGTCTTTACTCGCAATATGTTTAATCATTTCTTTCGTTGTTGTTTTCCCACATGTACCGGTTAATGCAACTACCGGTATGTCAAATAGACCTCTATAATATTCAATAAACTTCCAGTAAGCTTGTAATGTACTTTTTACTCGAAGGACAGTCGTATTTGCTAGCGCCTGTTTCAGTTCTTGTAAAGGCTTATCTGAAATGACGAGGGATGGTCCCTTTTTGTCGATTTCTTCCCAATTTATAGTCTCGCTTCGATTGACAAACAGGAGGCTATTTTTTTGGGTCAAATCATGGCGATTATAATAGATCGCATGTTTGACAAGCCAATGCTCAGAACCGCTTACTAACTCTGCTTGTAGTAACTTTCGAATAACAGTTACACTAATGTTTTGCACGTTCACTCCTCCCCCCTCTCATTATCGTATGAAATTGCTCTCTAGAAGTTTGGGTTAAGAGGTACATTCCAACCCTATTTCTAGCAATGTCTCGTATTGAATGACGTGCTTTATCTTTTATTGAGAGCGCTCCTTTCTAGTAGATTACTATACAATATTATGGAATTACTGCTTGTGACACTGTATTTATCCTATTGTGAAAGTAAGCCGATTATTGCTTCTTATCTTTATCTGTTGGGCGTGTCGTTTTGACCTTTAAATCCGCTGCTAATTGGGAAATTTGCTTACTGTACATATCCCCTTTTATCAGTACGATTGTATTGTCATCTACTATTTCATGTAATAACTTATAGACAAGTATATTATTATTAAATGTATAAACCGGTTTATTAAATCCTAACTTCACTGCCTGATCTGCCATAATTCGTGCATGCTCGCCTATTGTAATGAGGACATCTACACCAATACGGTGGATTAATTCTCCTGCTTGCTCATGGATAATATAACCCCAAGAACCTAAATCCGTAATTGTTCCTATAACCGCTACTTTTTTCTTACCATCGCCTAGTGAATTTAAAACCTTTAATGCTGCTTCTAAAGAAGTCGTTGTTAAACTCCAAGTATCATCGATTAACAGGGAGTCATTAATCCCTTCAAAAAGTTGTAGTTGCTTTTTCACTTTCTTAAATGTCGCTAACTGTTTAATCGCTACGGAAATCGGTACTTGCAATTCACTAATGGCAGCAATGGCAGCGAGTGCATTATATACTTGATGCTCTCCAAAACCCGGGACAAACACATCATATGTTTTCTTTTGATGATGCATTTTAAAACGCATGCCGTTTTCAACATAGCGAATGTGACTTGCTTTAAAATCACATGTTGCTTGCTGACCGATGTAAAGAATGCGTCCTTTAAAATTCGATAAATCAATTTTCCGTATATTCGCATCTTCTGCATTGAGAATTAATGTACCATTCGGGTTCACTATTTCAACCATTTCACCTTTCGCCTGTATATAACCTTCCAACGTTTTACAGTAATTTAAATGGTGTGCGCCAATATTAGTAATAATACCAATCGACGGCTTGAAATATGCTCCAGCTTTTGTTACATCTCCAGGTGACCCAACTGCTGTTTCAAAAACAGCAACTTCTGTTTCATCGTCAATACTTAGTAAATATTGTAATGAGGCTGTTCTGGAATTACTGCTTAACATCGTGGCTGCGACTTCTTTTTCAGCAGAAAGTATGTGTTTAATCATTTCCTTTGTAGTGGTTTTTCCAGAGGTACCGGTTATGGCAATAACAGGGATGTCAAATTGGCTTCGATAATAATGAACAAATTTCCAGTACGCCTCATCTGCATTCCCTACTTGGATGATGATGACGTTGCGAGGAATTTCATGCTGACTATAAACCCAATCCGTGACAAGCACTAATGGCAAAAGCGATTCAAGACTCTTCCAATTGACAATGCGCTTGTTTGTAAAAAGGGCCGTATACGGTTTTTTCACTTGTTTTAGTCGATATGCGCCATACTGGATCAGCACCTCCTCAGACCCTTGCAACAATTTACCTGCAGTAATCGCTGTTAATTTCTTCACCGATAGAGGCTTCATATCATTTTTCACTCCTTTCCTTTCTATTATATGAATCGTCACAAAAGTTGCTTGGATGTAAACATGATACATAACTAGAGGAAATCTATTTCACAGCATATATATAAAATGTATATTAATAATCCAAGTGCCAATTGAAGGAGTGATTATACTGAAGGCAATTATATTTATCGGTACAAACAAATCAGGGTCTAGTCGTGAAGCAATAAAAGCAGCAGAGAAATTGGGTTACTTTACAATACTGTTTACTCACAATGAAAAACAGTTACAACAGAGAAAAGCCTATCCCGATATTCATAAAATGATTTATATCGACACTTCCAATATAGAAGATATGATAGAAGAAATTCATGATTTGCTTGATACCGGATTAGAAATTAAGTCCATTGTTAGTTTTGTAGACCCTTTTGTCCATATTGCCTCTATTTTATGTGATGAATTCTGTCACAACTATACATCGTCAACAGCTATTGAAATGATGGAAGATAAAGAAAAAACAAGGAATATGTTAAAAGATCAGCCTTATTCCCCGAAGTTTTTTCTTAAAAAACCACATGAATCCTTTTCAAATAATATGGTCTTCCCACTCATCGTTAAATCTCCTAAATCTACAGGTTCTAAAGACGTACTGTTGGCGACAGATAAAAACCAACTCGATGCACATCTGTCTTTTCTCCAAAACAAAAATCCTGGTGAAACCATTATGATTGAGGAATATATTGATGGCCCACAATACTTAGTTGAAGCAATGGTCTATCGACGGCAGGTTCATACAATCGGCATTATTGAACAAGAGATAACACAAGGAAAACGATTTATTATTACAGGCTATGGTGTACTCGCACAAGTACCGCAAAATATTCAAAAAGGGATAGAAGAAGTGCTACACTCAATCGTCAATGTTTTTGATATTGAAAATGGCACGCTACACCTTGAACTACGTTTAACAGCACACGGGTGGAAGCTGATTGAAATTAATCCTAGAATTTCGGGGGGCGCCATGAATAATATGCTATATGCGGCGTTCGGATTTAGTTTAGTAGAAGAGACATTGAAATTATTTTTAGGTGAACAGCCGAATGTCACACCAAAGCATCGAAAGTATATTTTCACCAAATATGTAATAGTAGAAAGCAAAGGTGTGTTAGAAAGAGTCATAGGTAGAACGAGGGCGACAAAGTCTCCAGGTGTCGTAGATGTTTACGTAAAACCAAGAAAAGGAACCTTTTTAACGCCACCATTATCGATGGGGCATCGTTACGCGTATGTTATTGCTGAGGGAAAATCCTTAAACCAAGCAAAAAATAATGCGGTAACGGCCGCTAAGGAAATAAAATTTCTATTAAAAGCGCTGTAGCATTTTGCGGATATGCATCCTTATGCATCATCCGCTTTCCTATAAGCACTAATCACCTAATAAAAACCGAGTAGCTGCCTTTATAATGGGCAGCTGCTCGGTTTTTTCTATCTATGCTTTTATGCTTTAAATGTTTCGTCTAAAAATTTTACCGTTTCAAACATATTCGTTTTACTAGCACCCTTTACAAGAATCGTGTCTTCTGGCTCTATTATTTTCTTCAACAAGGCATGTAGTTGATCTTTGTTTGTAAAATGATGAATTTGCTCTTGTTTCATCCCTTTTGCCATGGCGGCTGCCCCTATTTCTTCTGTACGGAATCCATAAGTAATTAACAGATCAATCCCTTGTTCAGCAATAAATTCCCCTAATTTACGATATTCTTCTTCTCTTAAGTCTCCTAGTTCTCGCATTTGACCGATAATGGCAATGCGCCTCTTCTTTGCTACATTTGTCAGTACATTAAGAGCAGCTCTTACACCTTGCGGATGAGAATGAACTGTATCATCAATGACTGTGATATGATCGCGACAGTTATAGACCGTCAGCCTACGCGGTGGCTTTTTGAAATGTAAGCCTGCTTTTATTTCTTGTGGTGTAAATCCTAGAGTATCGGCAACCGCAATGGCATTGAGGGCATTATATACATGATGTTCTCCTAATATTGGAATAAACAATTGGATTTCTTGCCCTTGCAGTTGCATTTTAAAGGACATACCCGTTTCTTTATATTGTATGTCATAGGCTCTATAGTCGGCATCCGTTTTAATACCCGTTGTCAATATCGTCCCTTTAAATTGATCGGTTAATAAATATTTCGAATTATCATCATCTTTATTTAAAATAAGTAATCCTTGTTGGTCCATACCTTGAATCAATTCTGATTTTGCTTTCGCCACAAGTCGAACATCCCCGTCAAAGTTACCTACATGGGCAAGACCGATATTCGTGACAATACTAATATTCGGTTGAATGATGCTACAGTGATTTGTAATAATTCCGGGATACGCCATGCCGTATTCGAGAACGACAGCTTGATGTGATGCATTAATTTCTTCAGCATGTTTTTTCGTATGTTCAGTCGTATTCCAATAATCTTTTGACTCAAAAACGTTCCATTTTTTTGATAAAATAGAGCCTAAAAACGCTTTGGATGTTGTTTTGCCTGCACTTCCCGTAATCGCGATGATCGGTATGTTGAATTTTGAATCGACATACTTTGCTTGTGGTTCTACCGGTTTTGCTTTGACTTCAACTGGCTTCGGTTGTGGCTCTATAGGTTGTGCTTTTTGTTTCACTTTTGCTTTTTTCATAGGTTGTTTGTTTTCAGCTAAGTATTTAGCATAGCGAATCGAATGTATCACGACATCCAATTCTAAATAAAAGGCAGGTGGACAGCCCGGACGCCAGTTAACCTCGTAAACCCAAATTCTTTGTTGAGCATCTAGCCCTACATCTATGCCGATTTCATCAATAACTTCTCCAAATTTCGTCATTTGGATTTCATCTAAATGGCGTGCCAAAGATAATGAGAAATGCTCCAACATACGACGAATATTATAAGCCTCTTCCTGAAATTCTTGCTCTAAAAACGGATCTAAATAATTTGTATAACCGCCATTGTTAATATTAGGAATAATTGAACCATGAGGCGCAATTCGTGGATAGACAGTCGTCACCACCCATTTGCCCTCACCGTCTTTTTGCACATGGAGACGAAAATCATATACTTGACCCGATTTCATTTTCGATTGAATGTACGGTTGCATAATAAATGTCCCTGTTGTAAGAAGTTCTTGTATTAAGGCATTTAACTGCGGCTTTGAATACATACGAGTATCACTATTTTGCTTTACTTCAAAAATGTCTCCTACTTTTATAATGAAATAGATGCCTTTTCCCTTCCGACCATCAATCGGTTTAAAGACGATTTTTTTATGATGCGCAATATAGCTATGAAAAATATCGGTGTTTTTTACAATTTCTGTAGGAATAATATATTGTTCAAACTCTTTCGCTTCTTTCAGTCGCTCCATAACATTCCATTTATTCCCTATAGAATGTGTTGTAAACGGAATTTCTTTTTTCAATTTGGCAATGATTTCTTTGGATACCGATAATTTTTCAGGACTGCCAGCATTATAAATGACATCTGGAAAGGGCATCACTCTTTCTTGCCATTGTCCATCTTCTAATACTTGCCCATTGATTGTACGGGTGTCAAAGTTAACCTTTCTCGGTGTAAAATAAAAAAACTCTACGCCTTCCGCTTTCGCAACTGCTGCATATGCATATGACTTAAGAACAGTTTTAGGATCGAGACGATGATGCAACATTCCGATAATTGTCATGCGTTAATCTTCCTTTCCATAGATTCTTTCTATTAAATTCAGATAACGCAGCTTGCATATGGACAGATGCTCTAGTTTTGCAATTATTTTAGTAGTTTTCCCTAAACTCTTTTCTTACCACTTAGGCTCAATAATGAATTTCTTTTTTAATAAATCAGGATTTAATAGCTGAATTGCCGATATACTGCCTAATTCGATTGATTTTTCTGTCGATGTTCTTTCTAATCTCACAACATCTGCAATTGAATTCGTTTCATTGTCCTCATAATCATAGGCCCGTAATAGTGAGATGGTGCCTCTGCAACGAGCTATATCAATCGATTCTATACGAAAATACTCGGTTTCAAACTGTTTCACTGTGTCTATTAATTTTAAATGTGTGCCATTATGCGTTATTAAAAAAAAGGGAATGGTATCACTACCAACTATTTTCACAAGAAGCTGACCATAATATTTCGAATGAAATTCTGTCATCACATCCTGAGCTGCTTTTATATCTCCTAGCGCTTCACATACAAAGTGCTTCCTTCCTTTTTCCACATCCAATGCCCCCCAGCCCCTTCCTATTCCATTTTCCACTGAATCATTACTCGACCGATAGTACTTCAGTTATTTATCCTATCTAGTTATAATATGTACAGTATTGAAATATGACGCATGTTTAGAAGGTCGTATAAAAAAATAAAATAACAAAAAAAGAATGCTAAGCCTTCACCTAGCATCCTTTAGCATATTGCATGGAAATATTGGAAATTAGCGTACTTTTTTCGCTAAACGGAATGATTTTTTCCTCCCTATTTATTCATGAACTTGATGTCCATTTCCTTGATTGAGTAGAAATACACCACCAATAATGAATGAAATACCGAGCGCTGTGTAGAGATTAAAAACATCTCCCCAAATTACAATGCCTAATACAACCGTTAGAGCTGTCCCTACTCCAGACCATATTGCATAGGCTAAACTTAATGGTAACGTTTTTAAACATAAGGACAAGCTATAAAACGAAATGCCATAGCCAATTGCCACTGCGATGGATGGGCCGATTACCGTAAAACCTTCCGATAACTTCAGCATAGTAGTCGCAAATACTTCACAGACAATTGAAATGGCTAAAAATAAATATCCTTTCATTGTTACGTTCCCCCTAATGACTGCCGCCGGCTAGATTTAATATAACTACACCGCCAATAATCAATACAATGCCAACAAATTTTTTCACATTAAAGTATTCTTTATAGAAGATAACACCGACAACAGTCGTTAACGCTGTCCCTAAACCAGCCCAAATCGCATAGGCTGTGCCAATTTGTAATGACTGTAATGTTAAGGATAAAAAGTAAAAGGCAAATCCATATCCTATAATGACACCAAAGGTCGGTAAAAGTCGCTTAAAGCCAGCCGTTTGTTTTAACATCGAGCTTGCAAAAACTTCAGAAGCGATGGCAATCAATAAAAAACCAAAAGCACTCAAGTTTCATCACCCTTTCTTGTCATCTGCAATAATTGTTGAAAAATGCTTTCCGATACTTCTTTCGATACAGGTGCAATCGTTAATAACTTTGAATAATATAAACCATCGATGGTTAAACGAATCATATGGACAATAGATGGCTCAAGTCCATCGTGCAATAGACTTTCCAGTAATTGCTCGTAAGCAACGGAAATGGCTTGATGGTCATGGTGGTTAATTTGAATCGCAATATTAATTCTTGCTCCCGCTTCAAAATCTTTCTGTGAAGCTAAGATGAATCCCCTTGTGCGTTTACCAATACCATGTTCCAGCTTTGATAGTGCTTCAAAAGATTCCACAAATTCAGCCATAACGGTGTGTGCAATGGCCAAAAAAAGCTCATCCTTTGTATTGAAATGATAGAGGAGCCCTCCCTTACTAATACTTGCCTTTTGAGCCACTTTATCTAACGTTAACGTATGTAACTCATGTTCGTTCAAATAGTGAATTGCTGTTTGAATAATATGGGCGCGTTTTAAATCCGTTTTCGATAACATCTTAGCCCTCCTTAAGAAATCCCAATAAAAAAACCGTCTGGACGGTCTTTTTTATTTTACAGCTCAGAAGTGAATTGCGTCAAAAATAGACGTCAGGACAAAAACGCAAAATGTTAGATTGACTCAATCACTTTCAAACTAACATTTTATTGCTACGCCGTTGTTGTCCGCTCAGCACAGTAAGCCGCAACACTCGGCTTGGGTATGCGTGCCCTCTTCTTACGTTGCGTGCATTGTGAGCAGTAGTCACCGCCATCGCTACCAACAACGAGCGTTTTCTTCTACTTTGTCATTTTTGCAAAAGAGTGCTGAGCTAAAGCATTAACATGCACATAACTCTGCCCTCATTTAAAGTTTTAGCCCAGCCGCCTATTGTTCATCCTCTACATATTCTAAAATATCGCCAGGCTGACAATTTAATGCTTTACATATAGCATTCAAAGTTGAAAAGCGCACTGCTTTTACTTTACCCGTTTTTAAATTGGATAGATTAACAATCGATACATCTACCTTTTCTGCTAATTCACTTAACTGCATTTTGCGATCAGCTAACATTCGATCTAGCCGTATAATAATTGTCATTTCATCACTTCCCTAAGCTGTCGCATCATATTCTTCTTGTAAAAAACCACCGTAGCGAAAGACCCTTGCGATCGCCCAAATTACCAAACCACAAAATAACAGTGTCCAATTAATACTTGAAAAATGATACTGAATACCTGTTATCCAATCTGTGCCTGCTATCAGCGTGCTTAACTGCAATTGTTGAATCACCGTATAGGCAATGTACGTGCGAAACGCCCCTATTGTCAAGCTTAACACAACAACACAATAAGCAACTCGCTCTATTCTTTTACTATTGGCCATCGTAAAAATAACACCTTTACTTAAATTACCTAATAAATTTCTTATTTGCCACACAATCAATAATAATATTCCTACATAAATCATAGCAAGAGCAATTAAAGATATCATGGGCATTTTTTCATAGATTATATTATTGGCTACTAAGTCTGCCAGTTGGATTTCAATGCCCTCTATTGTAAGAGCTGTCGAAATACTAGAGTTTTCAATGAAACTATTCACTGTATTTTCTGATATAAAAGCCATGCCTACCATGAGTGCTCCCATTACAAACAGAACAAGAATAAACAACATCATAATAATTGAAAAAATGGTACGTAACCCTTTCGTTAAAAATTGAAATTCCTTACTCTGGATATTATGTTCCATTTATACCATCCCCTTCCTCCAGATTTATTATACAGAACTTTTTACCTTTTTCAATAATTATTTAATGTTTATCGTTAAATAATTATTGAATCATATACATTTTCGCATAGAAAAATAGCTGAAGGAAATGGTTATCCTCCAGCTACTGCTCTATTTACAGCAATCCTGCCTGTTCTAAATAAGCTCTTGCTACATCTTCAATATTTTTCCCTTCCACATTGACTTGATAATTCATATCACGCATATCGTCATCCGTTATTTGATTGGCAAGCTTACCTAATACCTTTTCAAGCTCAGGATATTTTGCAAGTGTTTCCTTTCTTAACAATGGTGCGCCTTGATATGGGGGGAATAATTGCTGATCATCTTGTAATACAGTCAAATCATATTGACGTAACTCACTATCTGTTGAATACGCATCTAATAAATCGATATCACCCGATTGAATAGCCTGATATCTTAACTTCGGTTCCATGGTCGTAACAGAAGCAATATCAATCTTATAACGCTTTTGTATGCCCACATAGCCATCTTCACGATCATTAAATTCCAACGTAAACCCTGCTTTTATCTTGTCTTGAATGGCTTTAATATCGGAAATCGTTTGTAACTGATAGTTTTCAGCCAGTTGTTTTGAAACAGCTAATGCATACGTATTGTTGTACTGCATCGGTTGGAGCATCACCATATCGAATTTTTCCAACATACCATCTTTCGCCTGTTGATAAACATCTTCTTGGTTATTGTTTACCGCTTGCTCTTTTAAAAATTCTGCGATTGCCGTACCTGTAAATTCTGGATAAATATCGATACTACCTGATTTCAGTGCATTAAAGACAAAAGACGTCTTGCCGAGTCCAGGTTTTAATTGCACATGTAAATCTGTATCATTTTCTATCAGTAATTTGTACATATTAATGAGTATTTCTGGCTCAGAGCCAAGTTTTCCGGCAATGACAATATCCTCTTTGTCATTATAGTTTAACAACGGTACAACAATTAACAAAATGGCTGCTACACTAATGGCACTTAGTACAGTAACAGTTTTTTTAAACGACAATAATTCTAGTTTTTTCAATAATGCATCAAAAACGAGTGCTAAAATAGCTGCAGGTACAGCCCCTAAAATAATGAGTGATGTATTATTGCGATCTATCCCAAGTAAAATAATATCCCCTAAACCACCAGCACCAATTAAGGCTGCTAGTGTAGCTGTTCCGACTATTAAGACCATTGCTGTCCGAATTCCCGCCATGATGACAGGCATGGCAAGGGGCAGTTCGACCTTCACTAATCTTCTTGTCGTATTCATCCCCATCGCCATAGCTGCTTCCTTTAAGGATGGGTCGACTTCGTTTATGCCTGTATATGTATTACGCAAAATGGGCAGTAACGCATAGACGACAAGGGCAATGATAGCAGGTGTTTTCCCAATACCAAGCAATGGAATTAACAAACCTAATAAAGCGAGCGACGGAATGGTTTGTAAAACTGCACTCATCCCAATAATACTTTCCGCCAAGTTCTTTTTATTCGATAAGTAGATGCCAAGAGGTATTGCAATGATGACAGCAAAAAATAGCGCAATAAACGAAATTTGCATATGCTCAATTAATGAGGCAAGTAGCTGACCTTTCCGTTCGATGAAAACATCAACAAAACTAGTCATTTGTATCACCTCGTTCGGCGGCTAAAAACTGTAACATCGATTGCCTTGTGATAATCCCAATAATGTCTGTTTCATTTTTCACTCCAACACATTCATGTTGTGCCAATTGTTGCAAAATAAATGGTAACGAATCATTTGTCGTAACACTATAGTTAAGAGCATGTAAAGATTGTCCTTCCTCAAGCGGTTCTATCACTTGTTGAATATGAAATTCATTGCTTGGATAATCCTTAACCCCTATAAATTGTTGTACAAAGTCATTAACTGGATGATGAATCAGATCTTGTGGCGTACCAATCTGTACAATTTCCCCTTCTCTCATGACACATATGCGATCACCTAATTTCAATGCTTCTTGCATATCATGCGACACAAAGACAATAGTTTTTTGTATCGCTCGTTGCAATTCGAGTAGGTCATCCTGTAATTTTGTACGACTAATTGGATCTAGTGCACTAAATGGCTCATCCATTAAAATGATTTCGGGATCTGCGGCCAAAGCACGAACAACACCTACTCGTTGTTGTTCACCACCAGACAATTCATTTGGTCTACGCTTACTATATTTATCGGGTTCCAGCCCTACCATATCTAATAACGCTTGAACGCGTTGTTGAATTTGTGCGGCACTCCATTTTTTCATTTCGGGTACAACCGCTATATTCTCTGCAATTGTCATATGTGGGAAAAGCGCAATTTGTTGCAGTACATAGCCAATATTCCATCGTAGTTCATGGATGTTATAATCACTAATTCGTTTCCCATTAATGCGGATTGTACCGTCCGATAAAGCAATTAAGCGATTAATCATTTTTAGTAAAGTTGTTTTTCCACACCCACTGGGACCGATGATGACAAAAAATTCCCCCTTTTTTATTTCAAGGTTGATGGCATTTACTGCCACTTGGTTGTTAGCATATCGTTTTGTAACATTCTCAAATGCAATCATCGTCTAAGCTCCTTGTTCTTTAAAGTTTCTCAGTCATGTGTTCAATTGACAGATTATTGTTTGGCTCACCCATATATCTTTCCACAAGTTGAAGATGATAAACTACCAAAAGCAACATTTATTATATAGTTATTTATTTATTCAATGAACCCTTTTAAATTTTTGTAGATACTAGTGTTGCGGACGAAACTTTTTTATGTGTTTATTCGTTTTAATATTGAGGATTTCTAAAGAAAAAACGGTGCCATTATTTATCTAAATGTTTTACAATTTTAAGCGTGACCACTATTTTGAATGGTAAAGAAAGGAGGAAGGTGTTGCAACGACTCAACATCGTTAAACATGAAATTATTAAAACAACTTTTTATTGCAATGATTATCGTAGCTTCTGTTATCTTTATTTGTACTTATATGTTGATGCAAGTATTTAAACCTACAGACATAGCCGTTCAACCATATGTAGATGAAAGCCCAAGTGTGGAAGAATTCATAGGCTCCATTGCGGAAACTGCAAGACAGCTTGGTGCAGAATATGACTTATACGCATCTGTAATGATTGCACAAGCCATTTTAGAGAGCAAGCATGGCCAAAGTGGCTTAGGCTCTGCTCCTAATCACAATTTATTTGGTATGAAAGGCCAATATCAAAATGAATCTGTCACACTTGAAACCGTTGAGGATGATGGCGCTGGTAATTTGACAACAGTGATGGCTGAATTCCGCAAATATCCTTCCTATGAGGAATCGATGAAGGACTATGCCAATTTACTGCGCAACGGCGTCTCTTGGAATAAAAACTTCTATACGGGGGTTTTTAAACGTAATACAAAATCCTATGCAGATGCGACTAAATTTTTAACAGGCTCCTACGCAACTGATTCAACATACAATGAAAAGCTGAATCAATTAATCGTCAAGTACGATCTACAACAATACGATAACCCTGTGAAAAATAAAAAAACAATTACAGTGGCAAATGGCGACTCGCTAACGCGTATTGCACAGATGCATAATGTTAAAGTTACATCCATTAAGCAATGGAACCAACTGCGATCTGATGCACTTGAAGCTGGGCAACAATTAAATATTTATCAATATTGAACGTACAAATGCTACATAAACAAAGTGCACAAGATGGGCAATAGGCGAGGTATTCAATGGTTCAGCCGTTGAATACCTCGTTTTGTCGTGACCAAGCTTAAAAGATGCTGCCAATGGCGGTAATAGTCGTTGCTAAATCTTTCCGATATAACGGATGTTGTTCATCGAGACTATTAATATTGACTTCATTTCCATCGAGCGATGAATGGACATAAAGTGTGTCCTCTATATACATCGCTACATGGCCAGGGAAAAACAATAAGTCTCCTTTTTGCATACGCTCAAAGGCTATTTCCTTGATTGGAAAACTTGCTTCAATTTTAGCATCACGGAAAATTGTTACGCCATTAAGCATATAGGCCATCGAGCACAAGCCCGAGCAATCAATGCCGAGCGGTGACTTCCCTCCCCAGCGATAAGGGGTTGCTATATAGCTAAGCGCCGTTGCGACGACTTTCTCTCTAAACAAAGATTCTGTAAGGCTATTTTCTACAACTTTTTGTTGCAGCCATTGTTGACGTAAATAGCCGATTTCCCCCGTAGCCAATTGAACAGCTACCCATTGCGTATCGAGTGGCCCCTCCAACACTACGTTTTGCACAATAGAACCTTTTACGAATGTCTTTATTTTCGTACTTTGAATTTTTGGTTGTTGTAAAACATCTGCAAAACGTTGACTAATCACATGTTGGGCATCTGATAACCAAGCACTTGTTTTTCTTGCATCGACTAGCAATTGATTTTTTAGACAATACCCTTCATAACGATAGCTAGTACGAACATATACCCAGTTGTTTTCTAGCTCCTCTACAATTTGTACTGGCATGCCGTAAAGCACTTCATCAATCAACTCAGAAGTACTGTTTGGTGCTGCATGTAAATTGGCAATCATTGCGGTAACAATCGCATTCATGTCGCCTCTCCTTTCCATATTATTCGATTATCATAAATAACTTTTGAAAGACGACCGATTAATTGGCGGGCAAGTTCGTTTTCGGTAACTTCTGTAATAAATACACCAATACAATAATCTTGCGCGTTATTGTAAAGGATCCCTACATCATGGTCAACGCTATCAAGGCTGCCTGTTTTATGGGCTAATTTTATATCGTCGGCTATATAACGGCGTAAGCAGTCATGGAAGCGCTGGCGGCACAATATATCGATAACAAGCTGATTATACGGTGGTGTTAAAAGGTTTTGATCGTATATGCGGCTAAAAAGATGTGCCATATCACGAGCACTTGTACTATTATCCATGCCTTCTGCCAGCCGTTCAAAGTCCATCATTTTTCGTTGTATTCGTGTTTGGGTAAGTCCAATGTTCCAAAAGTACGTATTAAGCGTCTCTAAGCCGATAAAATCGATTATCACATTGGTTGCTGTATTGTCACTTGCCGTAATCATCCATACTAATAGCTCATAGATTGAACTTGTCGTTATGCGTTGTTCGCTAATTACACTAAAGTCAACCCAGTCTTCAGGTCGTATCGTCAAAACTTGATGTAAGGACACATTGTGTTGTTCTATATAATCGAATACAGCAATAAGAATAGGTACTTTAATGAGGCTTGCACTAGAAAATGGCTCATCAAAGCGCTCTTGTATAATGAACTGATTCGTTTTAAAGTCTTTGACAAACATATGCACTTTGTATGGAGCTTGTTGGATGATATGTTGAATGGTTTGTTGCATAGCGCACCTACCCTACAACTTTTATTTTTTGTGTTTCTGCGTGCACGATGATTGTTCGACCTAAAGGTAAGGACATTGTTGGTAAACAGTGACCACAAGCAAGATCCATTAAAATTGGTTTCTGCAATGGTGTTAAAATTTCCTCAAAAATCGTCTGCAATGATAAGCTATGATCTGGGTGCTGTGGATTTTCAGGCCCACAATTGGTCCATGCCCCTAATAGTAACCCTGCAGCATCATCGAGCTTGCCTGCTAGTTTTAACTGTGTTAGCATGCGGTCAACACGCTGTTCGCTCTCATCTATATCTTCCAAAAATAAAATCTTACCTTTCGTGTCTATTTCATAAGGTGTGCCAAGAGATGCAGTTACAAGCGTTAAATTACCTCCTATCAGTTGCCCTGTCGCTTTTCCCGACACGAGTGTTGTCATTGGTTGCTGTGCAGGATTCAGTAGTAAATCATTGTTATCTGTTGCCATTACCTGCTTGCGGAAAGAATCCCACGTATATTGATCCATGTTTTGCGTAATAAATTCGGTGGAAGGCATAGGCGTATGATAGGTGACAAACTTACATTGTTGATTAAAGGCAATATGTAATGCCGTCACATCGCTATAGCCTGCAAATACCTTTGGATTCGCTTGTATCATGGCGAAATCAAGTCTAGGTAAAATTTTCGTTGCCCCGTAGCCTCCTCGTATACAGAAAATCCCATCTACTTGTGGATTACGGAACATGTCATTCACATCTTGCGCACGAAGTTCATCCGAGCCAGCTAAATAACCATGCCTTGCACGACATGTCTCACCTACAATCACGTTAAACCCGAGCTTTTCTATACTGTCAATCGCAGCGTTAAGCTTTTCTGGTGGCGTTGCACCTGATGCACTAATAAGCCCGATCGTATCCCCTTTTGACAAAGCTTTCGGTCGAATCATTCATTCACCTCCACTTTTTGTGCTGCTCGATAATTAGCCACTTCCTCTTCGTTTGCCAAAACAAAATGCCCTTGCTCTATTTCCACAAATGAAGGGGGTGTGATATCATATCGATGCTGTAACGGGTTATAAATTTCCACAACCTTCTGGCTCTCCTTATACGGATTTGGTTCTGGGACAGCCGATAATAACGCCTTCGTATAAGGATGGATTGGATTGCTAAAAAGCGTTTCTGTTTCTGCTAATTCAACAATTTGTCCTTTGTATATTACTGCAGTACGATCTGTAATAAATCGTACAATCGATAAATCATGCGCAATAAATAAATAAGTTAAGTTATTTTTTTCTTGAATGTTTGTAAGCAAATTCAACACTTGCGCCCGAATGGAGACGTCTAGTGCGGAAATCGGCTCATCCGCAATAATAAATTCCGGCTCCATCACTAATGCGCGCGCAATGCCAATTCGTTGACGTTGACCGCCAGAAAATTCATGCGGAAAGCGGCTAGCAAATTCCGGCAATAGGCCAACATTTAAAAGCGCATTTTGTACTTTTTGCTGACGGTCAGCCACATCTTTAAAATTTTTCGTATTGATAAGTCCTTCTGCAATAATATAGTCGACCTTTGCGCGTTCGTTCAGTGATGCCATCGGGTCTTGAAAAATCATTTGAATTTTTTGCGTAATTTCACGATCCCATGCTTTCGTAATTTTGCCGTTAATTTTCTTACCATGATAGTAAATTTGACCGTCTGTTACTTCATTGATGCGCATTATGGCGCGCCCAATGGTCGTTTTCCCCGAGCCCGATTCACCTACTAAGCCAAAAGTTTCCCCTTTATAAATATCAAAGCTAACATTGTTAATGGCCACAAATTTATTTTTCCCTTTGCCAAAAGTAATGTTCAAGTTTTTCACTTCGACTAATACTTCTTTATCGTTCATTGGCATACAATCTCCCTTCTTCAAAAAAAGCTTGTAGCGCTGCGGGAGGCTCTACTTTTGGGGCACGTGGATCGAGTAGCCATGTACGTGCATAGTGTGTCTCGCTAACTTGAAAAAAGGGAGGGCGTAGCTCATAATCGATCTTTAAAGCATATGGATTGCGTGGAGCAAAGGCATCTCCTTTTATTTCTTTAAAAAGGTTGGGCGGGGTACCTTTAATTGCATAGAGCTGTTGCCCTTTTGTGCCGAGCTGTGGTAAGGACGATAGAAGTGCCCATGTATATGGATGCTTGCCATTAAAAAATATTTCATGTGTGCCCCCGACCTCAATGACATCTCCTGCATACATCACGGCGACCCGATCCGCTACTTTTGCAACAACCCCTAAATCATGTGTAATATAAACGGTTGTTAAGCCGTATTTTTGTTGAAGTGTTTTTAATAGCTGCAAAATTTGTGCTTGAATCGTGACGTCAAGTGCTGTCGTTGGCTCATCACAAATTAAAATTTTCGGTTTACAGGCAAGGGCAATGGCAATAACAATTCGCTGTCGCATCCCCCCTGAAAATTCGTGAGGATATTGCTTATAGCGCTTCTTTACATCATCAATACCGACGTCCGTTAATAATTTTAATGTTTCTTGATAGGCGGTTATGCCTTTTAGTCCTTGATGTAACACGACACACTCCTCAATTTGCTTGCCAATTGTTTTTAATGGATTCAATGAAGTCATCGGGTCTTGCGTCACAATGGCGATTTCTTTGCCTCGAATGTTCAACCACTGTTGTTCTGTTGTAAACTGCGCTAAATCCATTTCGTTGTATAAAATTTGTCCTTGCTCGATCGTACCGTTTTTATCGAGCAAGCCCATAATGGACTTCATCAGCACTGACTTTCCCGAACCTGATTCTCCAACGATGGCAAGACTTTCACCTTGATAAAGATCAAGAGAGATACCTCGAATTGCTGTTAGTATTTGACCCCGTAGTGTAAATTGTATAACTAAGTTTTGAATGGCTAAAATTCGGGATTGAGATTTTTTCACAACCATTGTCATCCCCCTTTACACATGATTTTTCGGATCTGCTGCATCTGCAAATGCATTACCAATAATATAAAATGCTATAGTAATAACACTTAGTACAATACTTGGGAAAATTAACTGATACCTTAAATCTGGTGACATCATGAGCACACGACCTTCATTAATTAAATTCCCTAATGATGGCTCACTAATCGGTAGCCCTAAACCGATATACGTTAAAAACACTTCTGCACCGATGGCAAATGGAATCGCTAAACTCATCCGCAGCATGATGACAGAGATTAAATAAGGTAGTAAATTTTTTATAATTATTCGATAGTCTGGCGTGCCCAAGCATTTAGAGGCTAAGTTGTATTCACGATCCCGTAAAATAACGATTTGATTACGGATAAAACGTGCCATTTCTACCCAGCCAGTAATACACATGGCAATAATGATGGTCGAAATGCTAGGACGTAAAATATAGGACATTAAAATAAGGACGATCGTTGTTGGAATATTATCTACGACGTTATAAAGCTGTGTAATGGGCAGTTCGAGCTTGCGAGAAAACCCCCATAGTGTGCCAATTGTAATGCCGAGAACCGCTTCTACAAGTGCGACAACACAGCCAATCATTAATGATGTTCTCGTACCAGCCCAAATGCGAGACCATAAATCTTGCCCAATAGAGTTCGTACCAAACCAAAATTCAGCGTTCGGGGCAATATTGCGAGCTTGTAATCCCGTTTGGTCATCGAGATAAATTTCGGTCGGAGATTTTTGGACAGGTAAATATGGCTGGAAAATGGTAAATGCAACTATGATGAAAACGAGCGCTAATAACAAAACCGCCATGCGATTTTTTAAGAAAGATTGCCAAGTTGAGCGCCAATAAGAATAATTAGAATAGGCTGTTTCTTCGGCCTGACGATCACTTGTTTCAAAAAATTCAAATAGTTCGGCGCGAGACTTATCTGAAATATTATCGATTTCCTCTGTATAAAGGCCCATTAGCGCACACTCTCCCCTTTCCCTAATTTAATGCGTGGATCAACGAGCGCCATAGCAATATCTCCTAAAATCAAACCAATAATGCCAAGTGACGAAAAGACAAGCACTAAACCTTGAACAATGGTATTATCCTGGCGTTGAATCGCATCCACGAGCAAACCACCCATGCCTGGAATAGAGTACAATGACTCAATATAAATAGAGCCTGTAATAGTAAAGAGGAGTGTGGCTGGCAAATATTGCGCCATCGGGATAAAGGCATTGCGCAACACATGACTAAACATCAACGTGCGCTCTTTTACACCTTTTGCACGTGCTAGCTTAATATAATCTTTGTTTAGTTCATCAACCATGTAGCGGCGCATCCACATCGCATAAGAAGCAGTCGGTGCTAACGCCATTGACGTAAGTGGTAATAGCCAAGTAATCGGTCTATATTCATCAAAGAGCATAGGTAGATGAAAAAGATCGGTAATATACATTTGAATAACTAAGTAATACACGGCAGCTGGGACGGCAACGACAAAAACGATGTAGCCCGTCCCAAGCCGATCCAGCCAGCGCCCCTTCATTTGGGCCATCATAATCCCTAGCGGCACGCCGATTAACAATGATAAAGCAACCGCCCCTAAGCCAAATAACAGTGAATACATTAATTTATCTGCAATAATGGTCACAACAGGCACATCCGTACGATATGTAACGGATTTGCCCAAATCACCTTGCAATAAATCCGCATAAAAATTCCCTAATTGGACAGGCAAAGGATCACGTAACCCTAAACTCGTTAAATACACTTCCTTTTGAGCCGGTGACATTTTTTCTGCTGCTGCCCCTAAATAGCCTTCTTCAGGCATTAACCGTAATAACGAAAACACGATCGTAATAATAATGAACAGTGTTATAACGGATTGTAATAAACGCTTACCGACATACCACAGCATACAAGCGTCCTCCCTCCAAATCGCTGTAAAAGTACAAAGGAGATGCCGAATCAGCATTTTCGGTCATCTCCTCATCTTGAAAAATCACCACTAGTTGCCTACTGTTTGAAGCTTGGCAATGATTATTCCTCTATATTATTTTGTGGCATTGGTTAATGCATTCGCACGTTCTTGCTCCCACTGTGCTAAAGCTTCCTTAAACTCATCATTACTCATTGGTTTGTCTAACACTTTTTGCCCTTTAAACTTCTCTGCCGTCACACCAAATGGCGAATATTGCGCTTCAAATGGATTTAATTTTGAAGCGACATAGCCGCTACCCCCTACTGAATACGGAATGACAAATGCTTCTTCAATTAGGAAAGCTTCAGCTTGAGCAAATAGATTATAGCGTTGTGTCGTCTCAATTGTTGCCTTCGCCTTATCCAATAAATTCAAATACGTTGTTTTGCCATTTGCTTCTTTATAGCCTTCTGCTAAATCCGGTTTATTGTAGGTGCCATCCACACTAAAGGGCTCGGTATACGTTGACGGATCTGCATAATCTGGACCCCAGTTTGCTTCGATTAATGCAAACTTACCTGGACGTCGAACTTCTGATAAGAAGCCTGTCGAAGGACCCGCTTCGACGATAATATCCACATAGTCCTCACCTAATAATTTTTCTAATTGTTGTTCAATGACTTGTGTACGATTTGCCCAGTCTGGCATGCCTGAGTTGTATGGCATTACTACTTTTACTGGGAACGTCGCTTTCCCTTCCAGCGCAGCCATTGCTTTTTCCTTGAACTGTAATGCTAAATCTTTGTTAAAGGAATCATTGCTTGTAATCTTAGCTAGTGGCTCTAGTTGTGTGTAGTCTACCCCTTCTACATCCACAAAGTTTTTCGGTGTAATTGTATTGCTTAGTAAATCTTGCGGATTATATGGTTCGACTGTTAACATCGCAGATACACGGTCGAGTGCATGGAATAGTGATTTTCGAAAATCTTTATTATTGACTGCAACCTTCCAATTTTCCGGTTCATATTGTGCATCAAATTGAGGATCGAAGTTTAATGCATAGAAATAGGAATAAAAATTGTTTTGCGTTTGACGAACTTGTGATTTTTTCTTCTCGTCATTGAACCATTCGTCAATAATGGACGTTGGAATTTCCGCTGTATCTACTTCACCACGTAAAAATAACTCTGGAGCTACTGTTGCCGCTTCTTTGTTATATTTATAACGAATTCGTTCAATTAGAACATTATCCTTATCCCAATATGTGTCATTTTTCACTAGTAGTCGCTCATTTTGCGGCTCAAATTTCTCTAAAATATAAGCGCCGTTATAAAGGAAATTTTCGCGTGTCGTGCCGAACTTCTCCCCAGTTTCAGTTAAAAACTTCCCATTCACTGGGAAGAAACAAACATAGTTCAACATCGAAAGGAAATATGGTGTAGGTGCCTCTAACGTATATTCAACAGTATTTTTATCAAGCGCTTTAATGCCTACCTTTGAAAAATCCGTTAACTCCCCGTTGTAGAATGCTTCACCATTTTTTACAACCGTTGCACTCCAAACTGTCGAAGATTCATTTTTTGCATCGAGTACATACTGTAAGCCATCGACAAAGTCTTGTGCTACCACATCTGCATATTCCTTGCCTTCATGGGTAACCCATTTCACATCATCCCGCAGTTTAAATGTCCAAACAGTTGCATCTTCATTTGACGACCATTCTTGTGCGATGCCTGGTTGTACGACCCCATACTTATCATATTCAATGAGCCCGTCCACTAAATTTGCCGCAACCGCAAATTCATTCGTTTCAGATGTTTTTAAATAATTTAATGTTTTAATTTCGCCTGAATAAACGACCCGATACTCGGATTTTTTGTCATCCGAAGCACCATCACTACAGGCTGCACACAGTAAGGCGACTAGACATACTAAAAGAAACCACTTGTTTTTCATATTGAGCATCCCCCTAAGCTTTTTTTATCATGAACATCCTATTCCAATGACCCTCGATGGAACAATTTGCAATAGCATTTTTCATACTTAAACTTGGTTTCATGCGATTTTGTTATGACACAATGGCTGGCACTTCAGCCGTTATTCATTGCTATAGTCTATTCTTATGTTAAGAACTGTAATATACGTAGCACTTCAAAATAATCATCGGTAACAAATTCAACCGAATTATGCGGCTTAAACGTGGCATTCGGATAAAATGAATTCCGGTAGGCACGTGTATGGTCTCGGTAAATAATTTCTACAACAAAACGCTCGGGTAATGTCACATGTAAATCATTACGCGATACCTTCATCGAAGTCTCTACAAGTCGCTTTGTTTCGGCAATGGCCAATTGGGGGCTGACATTAATTGTGGCATTGCCTAGCCCTTCCTTTGTAGCAAATGTGACGATATTAGGATTGATTGCTTGAATCTCTTCCGTTAAACCGACATCACCACTGACAAAAGATACGGGCACGCCATGTAATGCTGCAGCGTACGTATTAATAAGAAATTCACTCGCATATTCGCCGTTAATTTTAATATCAGACGTTGTACTAAGCGTGTGTGCTAATGGATTTCGTTCGCTCCCACCTTTACTGTGATAGCCGATAAAAATAGCCCGATCAAAGCTATTATCGAGACCCGCTACCATGCACATCGGGTCATATGTCCAACCGCGAATTACTTTACAATTGATGGGCAAATTCGATATATCTAGATTGCGAGCAGAGTCGTGGGCATCTTTTAGTAAAATTTCCGTTGCGCCCCCATACATAGCGCCTACAATTGCGGCCTCTACTTCTTGCGTCATTTGCTTTTGAAAAAAAGCATATTCTGGGGAATTCAGTTCTGTCTCGCTCCAGGCTGTTGTACCCGTAATCCCTTCAATGTCTGCACTAATATAAATTTTCATAAATATCGATACTCCTTTATCAAATGGTTTTCAAGCTTTGCCTCAATAGCACCATATTTCGCTTCGTTGGCGTTCATCCTTCTTGCCCAAGCACTATTATGAAAATCATAATGCCACCATTCCTCCGCATAATTCGTAAAACCAACTGCTGTCAAACAATGATACAAAAGGCGACGATGAACAAGTGCTGCTCTATTTTCATCGGGATGCTGTTCAAAATAGCGCGTCGCTGATTTTTCACTCGGTTCATCAAAGCCACTACCAAGATCTAGTGCATTGCCTTTGTCATCACCTAGTGTTACATCAATCGCCCCTCCTGTTAGATGTGGCAATAGATGCTCTTGCCCTGCCCTAGGAAAAGCCACATACTTTAACGTCTCGTTAAAAATAGCGTCATCTGTCCATCCAGGTTGTTGATTTTGAATTTGTTCAGCAAAATGTGTAAATAAATATTGTTGCACTTGTAATGGCCTGAAGCCATCATAGACAATCAAACTATAATTAGCAGGCAAACTGACTAAAGCATGCTGTATTCGTGCTAATACGTTTTGCCGCACATAAATCGATTGTAAGCTATTAGCAATTTGTTGTTGGTAGTAGATAGGCTGCGTAAAAATTCTTGGATGTTGGTTGTCTATTTTAATCAATGGCTCGGAGACTTTTTGAATACTTGGAGTTGGTTGATTCATTGGCGTTTGGCTGACATCATCAATCGGTTGAGAACACATTTCTTGCATGATAACCCACCTCATTATCGAGAGAATGCCCTTAATTATTAGATTATTCGGTATTTTCATTGAATAGTAACACACGATATAAATATTGACTAGATAAAAAAAGAATTATTACAAAATACTAGTAATTATCTAAAATTTACACAAATTACACGATGAAGAGGTCAAAATTGAAAACATTTGGTCGAAACAGGACTTTTTTAAAGGAATTGAGCGATATTTGATTTTTGAACATTGTAGTATATAGACGAAAATGAGGTGTTGAATGGGGTATACGGAAAAGAAGTTAAGAAAAGCTATTGAAACACCATCATGTTCAATAGCTTTACGTTTAATTATGAAAATTATAGGCTTCTACTACATGGCCGTCTCGACCAGTTGTTGTTTGTGCTTGTGATAGTGAGTTTAAAATCGCTTCCTCTGTTGCCTCTGCAGCGGCTGTAAATAGCTGATTCATAATCGGATGATCTTCACGTAGTTGTTTACGTGTTTCTAAATAGCTGTCTGAATGATGGGCAATGCGATGTGCCGTCGTAAAACCAATGACAATATCACCACTTCCATGCGAAAAATGACTACCTGTCCGTCCTAGCCCTATACCGCAACGTTTAATGACGCGTGTAAGTTGGCGGCTACTGAGTGGCGCATCCGTCGCCAGCACAATAATAATAGAGCCGTCGGTCGGCGATACGACAGATTGATCTTCAGAACTTTCAACGGGAAAACGCTCCGTAAAAAACTCCGTTCGCTGGCCGAAATTAGTTAGGACTAAACAGCCAACGGTATATTGGATTTGGATTTCTTCATGCGCTACAGTTACAATGCGCGATGACGAGCCTATGCCACCTTTATAGCCAAAACAAACCATTCCTTTTCCTGCCCCGACAGCACCTTCTTGCGCACTATTTTCTGAAGCATTATGAATGGCTTCTATTGCGTGCTGAGGTGTGACTGGACAAGCCCGAATAGAATTTAAATAACTATCATTACATTCTCCAACAACAAGATTAATCGTCCCTGTCGTATCACCAATTTCTAAATTGGTGTCTAACATATATTGCAAAGTGCCTTGTGTGACAGCAGGCACACCAAACGTATTGGTCAGCATAATTGGCGATTCAATAACACCTAGCTCATTTACTTGAACAAGTCCTGTCGTTTTACCAAAACCGTTGAGTACATAGCTTGCACCTGTTACTTTTTGTTGAAATAAATTACCACCATGCGGTAAGATGGCCGTCACCCCTGTACAGGCATATGCTCCCTTATCATTTATCACTTCATCGAGCGTAACATGGCCCACTTGTACACCTTTGACATCTGTAATACAATTTTTTTCTCCGACAGGTAACATGCCAATGATCATGCCCATATCCCGCACTTTTTTTGTCATTTTATCGCTCCTTCTTTATGCGAGTGCCTTGTCTACTGCCGCCAATGCATGAATAACGGTCGTGTCGAAAACAGGAATTGGCACATCATCTTGTTTAATTAATAAACCAATTTCCGTACAACCTAGAATAATGCCTTGTGCACCAGCTTTCATAAGGTTGTCAATCACTTGTAAATAGCGTTCTTTTGAAGCTGCTTCAATTCGACCTAAACATAATTCCTCGTAAATAATACGATTGACAACTGTTCGTTCTTCCTCGTCTGGCACGATAACAGCAATACCAAACTGCTCAATTCTCTTTTTATAAAAATCTTGCTCCATCGTATATTTTGTACCTAGCAATGCAATGGTTTGAATACCAGCTTGTTGAATTTGTAATGCTGTTGCATCAGCAATATGTAAAATTGGAATCGTAATACGTGCTTCAATCTTATCAATGACTTTATGCATCGTATTTGTACAAATAACAATGAAATCGGCTCCCGCTTTTTGTAATGATAATGCCGCTTCAGCTAAAAGTTGCCCCGCATGTTGCCATTGTCCGTTCGCTTGATAGTGCTCTATTTCTTGAAAATCGACACTATATAATAGGCATTTTGCTGAATGAAGCCCTCCTAATTGCTGCTTCACTTTTTCATTGATAAGTCGGTAATACAAAGCGGAAGACTCCCAGCTCATACCACCTATTAATCCCATTGTCTTCATAATTTCAGCTCCCTTTTCCATGTAATGTATATCGCTACAATAGAATGAACATTCGTGAAAAGTTTGTCATTTTTTAATAAAATAGAAGTAAAAATAACCACTTAATGTTGGTAAAAAATGATGTTCTATAATAAAAAATAAACGTTTCATCTCTACTATTAATAGGTATAAAAGCAATACCAAGATTAATACTAACGAGGTACAGAATGATTTGCACAACATCAGCAATATCCTTTCTCTACTATAATACCACTGTTTAAATATTCGCAAAATAAAAAAACTATCCCTCTAAAATATCATTTTATTATTATGAATTTTCAAAAATTTGATATTTACTTTAAAAAAAGTGTAGACTAAAACTTATTGAAAAAAAGGAGGAATACAAATGGAATGGATATCGAATATTGTAGATAGTACAAATAATATTTTATGGACGTATCTTTTAATCATTCTATTATTAGCGGCTGGATTATATTTTTCATTCGGCTCTAAGTTTGTGCAAATACGTCTTTTCCCAGAAATGTTCCGATTAATAACTGAAAAAAGAGATGGTGAGTCAGGTGTTTCTCCGTTCCAGGCATTCACGATTAGCGCAGCGTCGCGTGTAGGTACTGGTAATATAACAGGTG
This sequence comes from Lysinibacillus sp. 38-6, assembly GCF_046245175.1. Classification (GTDB taxonomy): domain Bacteria; phylum Bacillota; class Bacilli; order Bacillales_A; family Planococcaceae; genus Lysinibacillus. Next base: position 826,838 of record NZ_CP176417.1, on the reverse strand, counting down.
TTGCCCTTGCTATTGGTGTTGGTGGACCTGGCGCCGTATTTTGGATGTGGATTATCGCGATACTTGGGATGGCTACAGCTTTTATTGAAAGTACACTAGCTCAAGTTTATAAAGTAAAAGACGGCGATACGTTTCGTGGTGGTCCTGCCTACTATATCGAAAAGGCATTAGGACAACGTAAATTAGGGATTGTTTTTAGTATTTTGTTAACATTAAGCTTTGGCTTTATTTTTAACGCTGTACAATCCAATACGATTGCAACTTCTGTAGGTGAAGCATTTCATATTAAACCATTTATAATCGGCATTGTTTTAGTTGTGTTAACAGCTATGATTATTTTCGGTGGTGTACATAGAATTGTTAAATTTACACAAGTAATTGTACCTGTAATGGCCGTATTTTATTTACTCGTTGCACTTTATGTGATTGTAACGAATTTTGGAGAAATTCCGGCAGTGTTCAAGCTGATTTTCTCTCAAGCCTTTGGACTACGAGAAGCGGCTGGCGGCGCCATTGGGATAGCCATCATGCAAGGTGTTCGTCGAGGCTTATTTTCAAACGAAGCTGGTATGGGTAGTGTGCCAAATGCGGCAGCGACAGCCAATACATCGCACCCTGCTAAGCAAGGACTTGTACAAAGCTTAGGCGTATTTTTTGATACAATCATGATTTGTTCAGCTACTGCTTTTATCATTATTTTGGCAGGCTTATACGAAACCGGTGAAAGTAATGGTATCGTCTTAACGCAAAATTCATTAGCTGTACATGTTGGCGACTGGGCTCCTTACTTTATCGCGATTAGTATTATCTTTTTCGCTTTCAGCTCTGTTATTGGTAATTATTATTACGGAGAATCGAATATTGAATTTATCAATGCTCACAAAGGTTGGATGACGGTTTATCGACTATTAGTGCTCGCTATGGTAATGTTCGGTTCAATTGCGCAAGTGCAACTTGTTTGGAACTTAGCCGATCTATTTATGGGCTTAATGGCGCTGATTAATATTACGGTTATTATGATACTTGGCAAAATAGCCTTCCGCGTCTTAGATGATTTTACGGCGCAACGTAAAAGCGGTAAAAACCCTGTGTTTTACGCAAAATCCATCCCAGGATTAAAAAATACAGATTGCTGGGAAGATGAACGTTAAGTTCCTACATTAAGTGCCAGGCACTCAAACAATTTTAAATTTTCAGATATCTCAACTTTGTTATATCCACTTAAACTACCGCTTAAACATCCTGTCTGTCGCAACTATCCTCGTCAATAGAGGGTTGCGGCTGATGGTGTGTTGAGCGGAAAGCAAGTGGATTTTTTCTTTCGAAAGTGCCAGGCACTCACACAATTCTCACACAATTTATGAATAGCTTCTGCACGCTTACGAAGTTATCAGTTATTGCTTTTTTAACATTGCTTGTGTAAACGCCTGTGATTGTCCTCTTGGAATACTCAAAGTTTTCCAGTCGTCTCCTTTTAATTGCTTCGCGACATAGACAATCTGCCCAACATGCGATGCATAATGCGCCATCTGTCTTTCAATCGCGTCTATTACCGAATGCTGCTGCCCCCTAATTGTTACAAACTTCAACAAATCCGCTTCTGTTAAACTATGTAAAGCGTTAAAAAATACGTGCCAGCCCTTTTCCCATGTTGCGATTAGCTCTTCTTTTGAAATAATACTATCAAAAAATTCATCATCACGATCCCTTGTCTTTTTCTCACCGTCCGTTGTTAAAAAGTCAGTCCACCTTGAAATCATATTACCGCTAACGTGTTTGACAATGACTGCAATACTATTCGACTCCTCATTAAAAGCCCAGTGCAATTGCTCAATGTCTAATTGCGCAAGCGTTTTATCGCCATCCACTTTGACAGACTTAAATCTTTCTTGTACGACATTTAAATATGTTTCACCTATGCTCATACACATCTACCTCCCCTTATTTGAAGCCGGTACATTGATCTTTCTCCAAGTGCCAGGCACACAAACAATTTTGAATTTTGCCAATTTTTTCAGTGCCAGGCACCGTAACCAAGGCACCGTAACCATAAAAAAACTGTAGCAAACGGACTCGTTGCTACAGTTTTCCTTTAATGACGCGTCTGTAAGTTTAAACGCTTTTCCATTCTATTAAATATAAACGTAAATGCTAACACAAGCACTAAATAAAAGGCTCCAGTCACCATATACGTTTCTAACGGGCGATAATTTGCACCGGCAATCGCTAACGTTGTGCTCCATAAATCTGCCATACCGATATAAGCAACAAGCGCGGATTCCTTCAATAATATGATAAATTGATTGCCTAGTGGCGGAATCGCTCTGCGCAACGCTTGAGGTAAAATGACTCGGCGCATACCTAACGACTGTGACATCCCTAATGAACGTGCCGCTTCCATTTGACCACGATCAATCGACTGAATGGCCCCGCGGAAAATTTCTGAAATATACGCACCATTATGGACTGCTAATGCTAATACACCTGCCCAAAAAGAAGGTAGTGTTAAAAATGAAGATATCCCAAAATATAAAATAAAAATTTGAACGATCATTGGTGTACCGCGGATAATGGCTAAATACACCACTGCAAAATAATTAAGTACTTTTATTTTGGACATATTAAAAAACGCGATAATTAACCCGACAATACTCCCTAAAACTAATGAACAAACAGTTACTGACAGTGTTACCCATAGTGCATCAAAAAGCATTTTATAATTCGATTGAAAAATCTCTAACATCTATTCACCCACTCTGTATCATCATTGTTGTGTCGTAACAGAGAACGAATTCTTCGGTTACTTATTTATTCACTTTTTCGTCCATTAAGTTAAAGCCAAACCATTTTTCACTAATTTTTGCATATGTTCCGTCCTCAATTAGTTGTGCTAATGCTTTATTTAACTTTTCTTTTAATTCCTCATTATCTTTATTCACTGCAATAGCTTGTTCATTTACTGCTAATAAATCGCCAACTGCTTTAACTGGTATTTTCGCTTCATCGATCGCTAGCTGTGCAAAAATATTATCCGCCACAACTGCATCTAAACGACCTGTTTTAATATCCATCAATGCTGCCACATCCCCTTGCGGATACGTAATAACATTTTCTTTAGCCGTTAATTTTAATGCATCGGATTCATAATTTGTGGCAGGTACAGCCCCAATGATTTTGTCCTTCGCATCTGCACCCGATTGAATTTCATTATTATTTTCTGCTACAAATAATTGAGAACCCGAACGATAGTAAGTATCTGTGAAGCTAACTACTTTTAAGCGATCTTCGGTAACCGTCATACTGCCTAAAATCGCATCAAACTTATCATCTAATAAACCTTGAATAATGGATTCAAACGGGAAGGTCATTGGCACAGGTTTCATGCCCATTTTTTCAGCTAGCGCTTCTCCCAGCTCTACATCAAATCCTACTAACTTACCATTCTCTTTATAGTTAAATGGCTTATAAATCCCACTCATCGCATAGACAAATTCCTGTTGTTCACTGTCTGAAGAGGAGGCTTTAGTTGGCTCATCCTTAGAGCCACAGCCAACTAATAATCCTACCCCTAATGTTAACGTTGCTAATAGTGCCTTAAGCTTGAATTGTTTCATGTTTATTACCCCCCATTTGTAAAATTCTATTTAAAAATTGCTTTGTTCGCTCATTTTTAGGATAATCAAAAAACGTGTCCGGATGACCTTCTTCTAAAATTTGTCCACCTTCTAAAAAGACGATATGATTCCCTACTTCACGAGCAAAACCCATTTCATGTGTGACAATAACCATCGTCATACCATCATTGGCAAGCTGTTTCATCACTTGTAGTACTTCCCCTACTAACTCTGGATCTAATGCAGACGTTGGTTCATCAAATAGCATAACTTTCGGCTCCATCGCTAATGCACGTGCAATCGCTACTCGTTGCTTTTGACCACCCGATAAACTATCAGGATACATGGCTGCTTTATCACGTAACCCTACTTTTTCAAGTAAATCATATGCATAAGCAGTAGCTTGTTCTTTTGACTGCTTTTTTACATAAATAGGCGCTTCGATTATGTTTTCCAGTACTGTCCGGTGTGGGAAAAGATTAAAGTGCTGAAACACCATCCCTACCTCTGCCCGAATACTATTTAAATCTGTTTTACTAGCGTGGACGGGTTGCCCCTCAATCATTATTTGTCCTTCATCATAAAACTCTAAAAAGTTTAAACACCGTAATAACGTGCTCTTACCAGAACCACTCGCTCCAATTAATACGACAACGTCCCCCTGTTGTACTTGTAAATCTACCCCTTTTAACACTTGTAAGGAGCCAAAGGATTTTTTTAAATTGTTCACTTGAATCATTGTTGTCATCCTTCCTGCAACTACTTCGATCTCTTTCATCATTTCGAACTACTGCGTTTATCTATATGTTGATTATATTGATTAACTAAAAAACTCCCCTCATCTCATAATCCCCTTGCACTATATCAATTATCTGAAATTACTAAATTGACAAATAATTAATATACTTTTAATTAAACAGCAATAATATTGTTGAAAAAAGGGCTTTTATTAGACATAAAAGTATCTTTATTTAATACGTTAGTCCCTTCCATTTATTTAAAGTATCAATTTTCAACATTCACATTCATAAACTTTGTAAATAGAGTATGATGTAAAGTAATTATTTTAATATTTCTAATTATTCAAAGGTGATGATTGACGATGTACAAATTATTAATTGCAGACGATGAGTTTGAAATACGTAATGGCCTAAGCAGCTATTTTCCATGGGAAGAAATTGGCTTTGAAATAGCGGGGGTTGTTGAAAATGGGTATGAAGCTTTATCGTTTATCAACACGCATCATGTCGACGTGTTGCTCACAGATATACGGATGTCCGAGCTATCAGGAATTGAAGTTGCGAAACAGCTTGATGAACAAAAATCTACCATCCATGTCGTGTTTTTAAGTGGCTATAAAGACTTTGACTATGCACAGCAAGCCATCCAATATGGAGTGAAAAACTATATAACCAAACCAACAAAATACAGTGAGCTAGTAAGTGTTTTTACAAAGATTAAAGATCAGCTCGACGAAAAATATGTAACGATTAAGACGGACTTTAATCATGACAAGGTTATTGAAACTATTTCTACTTATGTATACGAGCATTATCAGCAAGCATCTCTTGAAGGTGCTTCACAGCTCGTTCATTTAAATCCGGTCTATATTAGTAAATATTTCAAAGAAAAAACAGGACGCAACTTTTCAGATTTTGTCGTCGAAGTCAAAATGGAAAAAGCCGCGATTTACTTAAAAAATCCTGACTATAAAATATATGAAATCAGTGAATTAACAGGTTATAGCAATGCTAAAAATTTCACCCGAACATTTCGTAAATATTACGGTAAAACGCCTCGCGAATATCGCAACGAGGAGTGTGGCCTGCACATTGACTAATCATTACATACGCACCTATTTTTTTAAAAATTTGATTAGCTTATTAATCCCAATGCTGATACCACTCATTGTATTGGGGGCATTATCAATTTTTTTAATTCAACAATATGTCTTACAAGACATCATTGATCGTAATACCGATCTTTTAACGCAAACAAAAGAAAATATTGAGCTGATTTTTTATGAGCTCGATTCGTTAAACAGCTATATTATTTCGAGCACCAATCAATTTGACAACTTGCAACAGCTGATGGATAAGCCATCACTTACTCATCAAGACTATAAAGACCTTGTGGCATTAAAAAATTTTATCGATGCGCCAAAAGAAGCGAGAGATTATATTCATTCGATCTATATATACGTAAATAATGACTCCGGAAAATATTTATCGACAACATCAACAGGATTACTGGAATTAAGAAATACGCTCGATTTTAATTGGTATCATAGCTTTGTTACACATCTTGGCTATGAGGAAACATGGGCAGAATCCAGAACAATCAAACGCATAACGAATAATCAACTGGATACACCTTTAAATATTATTACGATGTATCGAACAATACCAAAAAATAATGGTGTCCTGGTGTTAAATATTAAAGCCGACTATATCCAACAGCAACTCGCCTCTTTGTCAACGACAGTTGGACGCAATTTAGTCATTGTCGACAATAAAAATAACATAATTTTTAATGAACAAAACTATACACTCGCGAACCGGACAATCCAAAGACTGACATCGAATCCGAACACATTTTTTAATATGACAATCGATAATAAACCATATGTTATATCGAAAATGGAATCAGCCAAATATGACTGGACATTTTTATCCATCAATCCTAAAACGAGTCTTTACCAAGTGCCTAAAAAACTGTTGCAACTTGTCTTGTTTCTTTCAGCTATTTGCATCATCGGCAGTGTTATTTATGCCTATTGGGTAACTAGAAAAGCAACAGTTCATATGCGAAAAATATTAGCTATTTTCCAATCTGCTGAACAAGGTGGTGTACTACCCGATATTTCCATTCCCGTAAAAGATGTCTATAGTCTAATTACACATAAAGTGTTACTAAATTTTACAGAACAAAATACTTTGAAAAGAAAACTAGCTGAGAAAAAATACAAAGAGCAAACACTAGAGCTAGCTGCCCTTCAATCGCAACTGAATCCGCATTTTTTATTTAACACGTTGGAAACTTTAAATTGGCGTGCGATTTCTTTAACCGGAAAACCGAATGAATTAAATGATATGATTGATAATTTAGCGATTATTCTGCGCTATTCATTAGATGATGAATCGAGTATGGTGCCGATCATGGAGGAAATTAAATATACGAAGCACTATATTGATATTATGAAAGCCCGTCATCAAAATCAATTTGACGTCATTTGGGAATATGACGATGATATTATGCCGTTCAACGTGAAAAAACTGACCATTCAACCATTAATTGAAAATGCCCTGCAGCATGGAAAACAACAAAAGCAACTGTGTCTTATTAAAATAAAAATGACTGTTCAAGCTCATTTAATGACATTAGTAGTCATCGATAATGGACAAGGAATGGAACGTCAACAGCTAGAGAGGGTGCGAAATCAACTCCAACAAAACGAACAATACAACCATATTGGTTTAAGTAACACCCATAAACGATTGCTTGTGGCCTTTGGTGATCATGGAGGACTCACTATTTTAAGTAAAAAAGGCTGGGGAACAGTTATAAAAATGCAAATTCCTCTCTAAACCTCGTCTATCAAAAAAGCTAGTGTTCTATTTGTAGAACACTAGCTTTATCATTATAAATTTTCATCGATATAGGTTTCTAAATCCGCGACAATTGTATCGATTGGTACCTCCGTTGCATCCTGTGCATAACCGTCATATTGTTTGACAAGAATGCCATCTTTATCGACTAAGAAAAATTGAATACCGTGGATGACCTGATTAGAATTCGGATCATCTTTGACGAGTAGTTTTGTTGATTTAACAGCAAAGTCCTCAATATATGACTGAGAATAGCCCGTCAGGAGTTGCCATTTCGATTCATCAGGCACTGTGTATCTTGCTAAATAATCCGCTAGCACTTCCGGTGTATCCACTTCAGGATCAACTGAAAATGCAACAATGTTATAATCCTCTATTCCTTTGTTCTTTAACTTTTCTTGTACTTGAGCCATATTAAATGTCATCGGAGGACAAACGGACGTACAATTGGTGAAAATATACATGCCTAACCATGGCTTGCCTTTTAAACTTTCAAGTGAAACCTTCTCACCGCGTTGATTGACATGTTCAAAATCTTGAATTCCATAACTATAATCCGCTTTAAATTTCACATTGCCACATGCACTCAGTACTGTCACTAAAGCTAATAATATCAACAACACAATCCCTTTATTTTTCATCTCCACACACTCCCTACCAACATTACCCTCATCTTATCCAATGATGTAAGCGTTGACAACTACCTGTCGTGACAGCTTTCGTACATCTTTGTGAAATGTCTTTTTTGATGTAAAATAAACCCATCAGTGTTTCTTTCTATTCTGACTGCTTATACAAATAAAACCAGAGACATAACAAAAAATGTTCCGTCTCTGGTGCAAAGAAGTAGCTATTTAGTTTTGACGATCACGTACATATTTCATGATTGCACCAGCACCTGCACGAACAAGTACTCCACCATCACAATTAATTTCTTGACCTGTAATATATTTACCATCATCAGATGCAAGGAAAGAAACTAATGCTGCGATATCCTCTGGTTCACCAATAGATGGCAGTAAATTTCCTTCTTCCATTAGTTCCATTAATTCTTTAGAGAACTTTCTTTTCGTTGCAGGAGTTAGGATAAGACCTGGCAAAATTGAGTTACAGCGAATATTTTCTTTTCCGTGCTGAGTAGCAACCGAACGTGTTAGTGACATTAAACCAGCTTTAGAAGCAGAATAAGCAGTACGCTCATAGTCGCCTACTTTACCATTTGCAGAAGCCGTATTAATGATCGTACCTCCGCCTACTTTTACCATCTCTGGTATTGCGTATTTACAACCTAACATCGGACCACGTAAGTTGATGGCCATCACTCGATCCCACATCTCTACATCCATATCTGGAATTCGTTTGTCATCAATTGGTCCCCAAGCAGCATTATTATGTAAAATATCCAATCTACCAAATGTTTTTACAGCTGTTTCAATCATCGCTTTTACTTCAGCTTCTTCTGAAACATCTACTTTTACAGCAATTGCTTGGCCGCCGTCTTTCATGATGTCTTCCACTACTTGTTGTGCAGCTTCATAGTTTACATCGGCTACAACGACCGCAGCGCCATCTGCTATTAAACGCTGTACAGTACCTAATCCAATACCAGAGGCACCTCCTGTAACAACTGCCACTTTACCTTCTAATTTTTTCATATGTAAGCTCTCCCCTGTGTTCCCCTTATATATGGGCTATTTTTCCTTCCATTTAATAGTAACACAATATAGTTTACACATAAAGTATTTTGTAATAGCTATATTCAAACATGAAATAGCATTAAAGAGCCTAAACAACACAATATAGTTATTGTACAAAAAAGAGTCTGTATCAATACATGGAGACTCTTTTTTGCACGATTAAAAAAATGCTATCATATTGCCACCAAAATAAAGATATTTTTATAAAAACATCCTCACTTTAGTGATACGAGCACATCATGAATTGCATCAAGCTTTACTTCCACTCGGTGCAATAAATAAAATGATATGAGGATAGGAAAGCCAATATCGGATAACATCGTTAGCCATTGTTCCATACCTCCCCCTCCTTTCAACATATAAATGGTCTTTGCAGCTTCGTGCAAAGACCATCTCAAGTATTAATTCATACCTAATTCAAAGTGTGAAACTTGACGATCAATAATGCGTGCACCTTTTATACCCACAAAAGCGCCAGCTTGTCCACCAAATACATTACTCGTAATAATTGTTTGCATCACTTGGTGAATATCCGTAGATGTAACATTTGGCTTTGGTGCATCAATTGCAATTGTCGCTGTTTTCCCTGTTTCTGTTTCAAACAGTAATTCTAATACTTTTGCCATCCTAATCACTCCCTTACATGTCCTGTCGTTACGATAATTCTGTTGTCTCTAGCTTCATCATACTTTCCAGTGGCTGTGATGAAAGACTCGCAATTGCTTTCGCTACTGTTACTAACGCTGTTGTAGTATGCGTATCATTTACATGACGGTATGTTTTGATAGCAAACTTCGGCTCATTTTTTTCATTGTGTCCTGCCAAATACTTCAAGCGAAGCACTGCACCTAAAAATTGTGTTTTTGCCATGCGTAACACCCCCTTTCTGCACAATATATACGTCGGTCTGTCATTTAGGGGGACATGCTTTAAAAAATTTATCTACAATATAGCAAAAAAGCATTTAAAATTTTTCTGTATGAAGTGCATAATTACTTTCATTTAGCACATCTTAGCTAAAAAGGGGTATTTTTCGTGTCGGAGAAAATGCTAACCAATATAGACATTATTAAAATGTATCAAGAAACATGGGATGAAATGAAAAAGTTAATTGAGGAAGTTAAAACGAAAAGTAAAAGAGCCATGCGCATTACTCTCTGGTTAAAAGTTATCGTAGCTTTTGCCTCCATTTCAGCCATCGGAGCTTGGCTAAGAGCAAATGGTAATGGACAAATATGGGCACTAATCCTAATTTTTGCACAAATTGCGGACATGCTTTTTGACACATTACCCTATTTCCAACAACGTATCACCTTACCTCAACAACAACTAAAATTAGAGCACATAGAAATTGATTTAAAAAAAGATTTATTGCAATTTGAAATGGGGCTAATTACCGCAGAAGAAGCTTTTCGAAGATATTTTGAACATAGGAAATCTTGGGTGAAAGCAATTGCTAGTTAATAAACATAAAAGGAGCCTTAAGAAATTGTCTCTTAAGGCTTACATTTGTAATATGGTTGTGGTAATTCATTGGTAATCGAGCATTATTTTCTCACGCAAGTTCAATTAGCCTATATCAAAAAACAAATCCCGTTAGGAATTCTGCTATTAATGCACCATTAGTTAAATAAAAATTAAGAACGCAAAGCATTGTCAACAAAATATTTTGCGCTCTCTGCATCTTTTATCTTAACCGACACAACATATTGTTTTTCGTATTTGGGGTTCATGCCGAAACTTCCAAAGTTCCCCCGCTTTGTACCAGGTCCCAGCCATTGTATTGACGGGTCGACTACTTTATAGCTGTATTTTATGCCTTCTCTATTTAAAGCCGCTTTAACCTTCGATAATTCTTCTAATGAGTATCCGCTATAAATCTCTTCTTTATTAAAGAAAAACAAATCCATCTCCCCCTTAAAATTGACATAAGAAACTGCTTCTTTCTAATATAGTTTTTTACTTTTCGTTACGTTCGCGACACACAGGTGTTTCTGGTCGATTTTTACAATATGTACAATGAGGATCATGACATGTTGGTTCAGTCCAACGGTTACATTGCGGACAATAATACGCGTCAAAATTATCGCAGTATACTAAATTACATTGACATACTGTGCAAACGTTTCGCTGTTCAGTTTTTCCGTATAATTGTAAGGCTTCGCTTAATCTCTTGCTACTTTTCTCTACCATTTCTTGAAATATCCTCTCTAATGCTTGAACAATCATTTTACTTCAGGCTATTGAATGTGGTCTCCTCTATTATTGACCATATTTTAGCCTAAACTTGTTAGCAAAACCATCATACTATTCGATATGTTGTAAATAACAAGGAAGTAAATGGTTTTATAATGAATAGACCTATTTCCTTTAGTCTTAGTGATGTTATTTCCATCCACTATCCATTTTCCTTTATATGGTATAATCTAATTGTAATGGATATATTATTCCAAAACAGGACTCTACACGATTACAAAAAGAATATGCGGAACGTTGTCTTGCGTATGAAACTACTTAAAGGTGGCAATGTGGGTGACTCGCTTTTTAAAGTCAATGTCGTGCCCCGATACTGTTCTTAAAAATTGAACAGAAAGGAAGGAGCTTATGAAACATTGTTTAGTTTTATTGTTGTTAAGTATTGTATGCTTAGTTGGTTGTGAAGAAGAAGATCAAAACAGTTTGACTATTCCAGATTCTACTTTTAAGCCACAACCATCTATCGACAAGAACTATACGAAAGAGCTTGCCATTCAAACGTTTTGGGCAGATAACGATCATCATAACTACGCGATTTCTGATGTTGTCCTAGTAGAAGATCATGCCCTACCAAAGCTACAGGCAGTTATTTCTTTTTACGATAAAGAAAATAATAATAGTAGCAATCTAGCTTTTATTTACGATCATACGAGTAGAGAAATAGGCTTTGCTGTCAATGAAGTAGCAGGTGTTCAAACATATGAAATTGCCGATGATAGCAAGTTAACCTATATTGGAAATGGAGTCGTAGCGACATCGATTCGTAAAATTGATACAAATGAAATAATTAATTATCAAATAGGCTTTTCCCACGAAGAATCTACCTCAACGACTACGATTACAATTGAATCAGAGAAAACTTCAAATTAAGTATTAAGTGCCCTGAGCTTGCGAAGAAATCCTAAACTATCATCCCTTCTTGTCAATTTCAATTGAAAGCAGGGATGATATTGTTTATTCAACTATTACACTTCTAAAATATTCTTTTGTCTCTTGATGTGTAAGGATGTCAACTACATTATCTTTATTTACCCATTTAAAACCGTCTATTTCACTATCATTTGGTCTTAGTGAATGTATATCACCTAAAAATTCTACAAGAAACATTGTTGTTTCTTGCTTTGCAAAGCCAATTAGTGCTTTCGTGTCACCTGGAAAATCAAAACGAATCTTATCAGGAAATGCTTTGACAACCTTATACGCTATCGACCCTGTCTCTTCTTGCAATTCACGGAAGAGTGCAGCGTTTACATCATGGTCATTTTTTTCTACCCCTCCTTTTATAAAATCCCACTCTCCTTTTCTTTTTTGTTTTCCGTCTAACGTATTGATGGTCGTTTTATGGACAATTAAAAATTGATTACCTTGAAAAACAATAGCGCCTACAGCTTTTCTTATCATTTCAATCACTTCACTCTCTGATCCATTCGCTTAAATAAAAGCGACACGTATGTACTGTTCTTTTTCTAGCATTTCAAGATGATGCAATTCAATTTCATCAATATGTATGTTTCGTCTTTTTAATATGCGCTTGCCCTCTCCAGCCCAAAATCGTATTAAATGTACCTTTTGCTCCGGTTTTATATATTGCTTCAAATAAACGAAAAAATCATCTAAAAATTGCGAATCCCAATTACCGTCAATGCCATATACATAGTTTTTATCATGGTATAACGCTAAATCATAAGGTGGTTCTTGCCACTCGAATATAAGCAACTGCTTAAAAGCGGATTCATCTGGCGCATGGACAATACGCATATCATCATCAAACGAATGCCAATCTTGCATGGGTGTATCCTCTGTAATCGGATATAATTGTTTCAATTCCTTAATCTTCATTTCTTGAATATCTCTATGATCAATTGTCTGTAATGGGCTATCTGCCACTAGCACTGAATATAACGTCATCGGTTTACCTCCCGAATTTTTCTGCCATATAGTTTTTTGCCATAAAATAAGCATTGGCTGTCAATAGCTGTGTTTGAATGGAATTAGTCATCATTTGTTTGCCAAAACCATCAAAATCATATAATTGAACCGTTATTTCTTCAGTAGCATCTAAATTTTGTTCGTGTGCTTTATATGCTTCCAATAGGAGAAATGTTTTTACTTTGTTATTTTGTGTTGCAGGGTTCACCATCAATTCACCTAAAAAAATCGGCCTTTTTGACGAAATGTACCCCGTCTCTTCTTTAACTTCTCTCAGTATTCCTTCTTCGTCCGACTCATTGTCTTCTTTTTTACCCGCAGGTACCTCTAAGAAAAAACCTTCCCCAGCATAGCGATATTGTTCAACGAGCACAATCTGATTTTCTTTTGTTACGACAACGGCATTTAGCCAATCAGCGTATTCATGCACAAAATAATCTTCAATTATTACACCATTCGGAAGTTGGCAACGATCTTTTCGAATATTGCCGAATGGACTTTTATGAATATAGTCAGATTTCAATGTTTTCCATGTATCCATCATTCTCTCCTCAGTTCGTTATTTTCAATGCATTCATGCCCTAACATTCTTAACAACTATTCATACTACAAATAACCGAATTTCATATTTTTACCATTGTATCAAATTATTCATTTGTAAAGCTACTTCTGAAAGCACTAACTTAAAAAGGAATTCCCCTCTAAATGAAGGAAACTCCCCTTTGCAAAAACTATTATTTTTTTGGCTGTAAATCTTCAATTGAATCGATATCCATATATTCAGGTACAACAAATCCATTTTTTGTCCCTTTTAAATTTTCCCCTAAATCAACTAAATCTTTTTTATATTTTTCATAAAAAGAACCATGTGTGGATGGCATCCAAGCAGCAACCGTTGCATCTGCTACCCCTGTTGCGATTGCCTGAAACATGATCGCTGGGTCTACTGGTGTGATTGTCACGGTGTAACCCAATTGTTCAAATACTGCTTTTAATACACTACTGGAAGCTCGTTCTGAATCCCATGGCGTAGATGCTAGTTCAATGTCCGTCCCTTTTACTTCTTTCACACCTTTTGTCCATTCGTTGACTTTGTCTTCATTTTCTTTTATCCATTTGTCTGCGGCATCTTCAAAAGAAGTAGTCTGTGCCTCATACATAACAGCTTCCATATCTTCTGGTTCCCAATAAAATCGATCGAGAATGGTATACGCATCTGGCATATCTTTTTCCAAATCTTTACGGACCAGTGTATTAATATTTTCCGTGCCACCTAATGTACCTTGAGGATCATCTAAAAATTTTAAATCGTAGGATGAAAACATCCAATGTGGTGTCCAGCCTGTAATAATAATGGGTTCTTCATTTCGAATAGCTTGCTCTAATGAACTTAGCATCCCAGGAGTGGAACTTTCTTCTAGCTCCCAACCTTTTAAATTATCATATTGTTCTAAAGTTTTTTCCGATAAATCAGTTAACCCTGCCCCTGGTTCAATTCCTATAATTTGATAATCGACCTGTTCCCCTATATTTGTTTTTGTAGAATCTCCATTGTTTTGTTTGCTATCGTCACTACCGCAGCCCGTTAATAGTAATGAAGCGGCTAAACCGACAGTGAGTCCGATTGTTTTTAAGTTGCTCATTTTTCTTCCCCCTTAATTAGTCGAGACCTTTTTCCGTCTCATTGCCTTTTCTAATGAAAGGCTTTATTTATAAAATTTTACTACTTTACCAAAAGTAACAACTTGATTTTAACAACAGGTTGTTACTTTTGTCAAACAACAACATGTCTATACCCGTGTCATAACCATCTAAAACGTTTTTAGTTATCAGCGCATAAAAAAAGACGATGACTCGTTTTCGGTCATCGTCTTTTTAGGATTTCAGCTTGTAGAAATGGGGATTATCATCGCTAAAGAAGCTACACTTTTGACGTAGCATTAGGAATGCTTCTTTTAGCAATGGTAGTACGGATTGAAAATTAAATCGTAAATCATCCATCGTTTTGATCGGCCTTACAAAGCCTACATTGTAAACGCCCCATCGATCCTCTTCTGGTTCCAAACAAACAGATAAAGAAAGATGCTTTTCAATCTCCCATATAATCCCTGCTCTAGAGCCATCGGGTGCTTGAACAAAGCCATCCCCCGAAATGCAACTATCTTCTTCCTCATTATTAAAATAAAAATGATCTGTTATTTCACCATAAGTAAAACCATCCGTTTCCGTTTCTGTAACAAGAAAAAAACCATTATAAACAAGTGGCTCCATATGTATTACTCCTTAGATTGTTTCGCTATTAATTTGTATTATTCTCCCACCCTAATCGGTACTAAGAAATCGGGTAAGGAATTAATTATATGATTATATGAACGTAAGGAAGAATGGTTTGAATAAATCTGCAACATAAGACCCGATTGACTTAAACTGAAAACAATCGTTTCGGCATTGAAACATATATTTAAAGGAATAACATCAAATAAGCCCCTTTGACGGATTTGCGGGTCAACTGAAAAAACATTCTTCTTAAATGACCATAAAACGAAATCTTCCATACTACTAATTAAATCGATTAATGGAATAATAGCAGAAAATGATGCTCTATTTAAAATATATAGAATCGCTACCTTTGAACCATCAAATTCGCCTATATAGTGAAATGTTAAATGATTTTTATTACATAATAATTCAAAATCTCTCGTATTAATATCGGAAATTTGAAGACAAAGATATATTGGGAATGCATCGATTTTCTCCATCCAAAGCGATATCGTTGCTATATCCATCACGTCAGGGAAGTTAATATCAAAAATAGCATCAGGTCTTCCTCCTATCCATTTATATTGAAAAAATTCTTCAGATTGCTGTTGTGAAATATTACTAATTTCAATTTTCATTAAATCTAAACTCCTGTTATTTATAGAAATTTATAAAATTTTGTATTTTATCAAGATAGTAAGAAAAAAATTCTAACATAAAAACACTTCTAGAAACACAAGTTATAAATCCCTTTAATACATTTATTTTACAAAAACTAAATGTCGTTAGACCATCTAGTCAAAACGATTTATGTTATCTTTAATTTAATCACATCCTGTTGATCTTTAAATTTTATGGTGATTTTATATTCGTCCTCTTTATATGTGTCCACATTTACAGTACCAACTAAAAACAAAATAACATTTCCTGTCACTTCTGTTACCATATCGCCAACATTCCCTGTAATTACGCCATCTCTTCCTACAAGCTCAATGTCAATAGCTTGTAAATCCTCTTGTGATAGCTCTAATTCTAAATCTCTTAATTCCATTTCAATCCAATTTACCTTTTTTTCATCATACAATGCAGGATTATAAATATATTTTACATTCCACTGTTTTCCTTCGCCGTTGAAGATGACCTCATCCGTAATATCCGTTTGTTTAGATGTTGAACAAGCTGTCAAACTAAATAGTAAAAAAATAGCAACCAGCATTTTCAGCTTCAACTTCAAACCTCCTGCTTCCTAATTAGTAAACTAACATGTTTAACTTAATCATAATTCCTTAATTTAAGAACAATTGCTTTAGTTAAACAGCCCTACCGTTACTCAAAAGTGATATTAAAAAAATTCATATAATCCATTTACAAAATAATTATAAATGTTATCATCTATAATCTTTGAACCGTATCCTTCAAAGAAAATTTCTTTATCAATATTATTTTCAAAAGCATTCGGTTTTGGGCGTATTGCCAGTGATACGTCATATCTTGGATCGCCATAAGTACCACTTCCCCAATCAATTACACCGGTGATGACTCCGTTTGAGACTAACACATTATCAATTGTAAAATCTCCATGAATCAAAGTTTGTTGATAGTCGTCAGGTTGCGTTCGTTTAATCTTTTCTAATAAGGGCTGATTGCCATCCACTTTATAATTTTTGAAGTTGTATTCAGCTTGATCTAACATGTGGTCGAGCCATTTCTGTTCATATTGCAGCTCTTTAGGACAAGGGGTAGCATGGATTTGAGACAGGATTGCACCAAAATGAAAGAGCATTTCTTGCCGCTTCCCTTTATTTGTTTCCGTACTTAAAGCCGTCCTTAAAGTTTCCCCTTCTACACATTCAAGCAGTGCCCAATGATTGTTTTGGTTTTGTTGTTCAACAAATTTCTTCACTGTTGGAACGGGTAGTGTTGTTTGCTTTGCTAAACAGTTTAATACCGTTACTTCTCTCTCTAACCAAGAGCAAAATAATTTTCCCTTTGTTCTTTTCAATGCAAAAACGCCTTGATCACTTTCAATAATTGCCACATCAGAGCTGTAGCCTTGTCGAGGAAACTTTATTGCATTTATTGTGTGAAGATATTCTTTGATTTCAAGAGGCATTTCAGTGATTTCTATTGGTTGCATTTCCATATCCCCCATCTAACTACTCATATTCACATGCGCCAATTGAATAAAGAGATGCTTACATTAGCATCTCCTTTCAAATTAAATAGAGTCTTTGTCTTTACAAACATATTGTTTTTTAATCTTATAATGTTGACATGCGCCGCCGAATTCATCGTATATTTCTTTGCCAACGATTAACTCAACATTGCGATTATCGTATTCATCATAGTTCGTTATCGATAGGACGTTCGGAGCCGACCAGTTTAAGATAACATTGCCTTTTGCACCGCTATAGTAAATCGTTTGTTCTTTATTCGTCTTATGATTGATTATATTGACAATTAAAATAACGCCACCAGCAGCTCCACCGTAATTTTCATAATAAATTTGCGCTGCATAGTCTCCATTAGGAGAGACAACCGGCTTGCCATCTTTTATATCTCCCACATACATAAAATCATAGGTAAAATAGTTATACTCGTAATAGAAAAACAATAATAAAGTAACTACAACAATGATTTTAATAAATTTTTTTATCATTTGCCCCATCCTTTTATCTATACCGCCCTCATAAATTATGATGGATCCTGCACCTCATTGATTTCCGCACGATATGTTTTTACAATTGTCTCTTTAATTGTTTGATGTTGGTTGAAATCTTCCGTTCGTTCTCTTTCTTCACTTGCTGATCGCTTCGTTGTTGTATCCAGTTCATCTGTCTTCGTTAAGCTGTAATGACCATTGTTCATATTAATGACACCATAAACACCATATGAATTCTTTGTTAAGAAAAGTATGGTATCCTCCATGCCAATGGCTTGATAATGACTTATCGTCATGATTTTCTTTACGTGATCGACATCTTCAAAAATGGTGATTGGTTCAATTACAGTTAGCAGATCACCTTCATTTAATTGCGCATCTTCGGGTTGTTTAAGAATTTTTTTAATATGTACGTTCGTTTTTGTGATGCCATCAATCAACATTTTAGGTTGATAGTTGTCTTCAGGCGTTTCATGAAATGTATTTACATGTTCGCGATGTTCAAATTCCTCTGTCGCTTTGGCAATAATGATTAGTTCTGAATGTTGCTTTAACGTATCAAAATTTTCATACTGAATATAGTTGCCATTAGAATTAATAATAGGAAGCGTTGCTATTTTTTCTATCGGAAGTTTATTTATTTCACCTTCCTGTTGTTGCGTTCGTAAATTCGTTAACCCCATTATTAATAGTAGAATTACTATCAAAACGAGTTGTTTCTTAATTTTCATCGTTTTCCCCTTAGTTAAGAACCTAAATATTTCGTCTCTAATTCTATTTCAGTTATGTTCTGATCGTCATTAACTTTATAAGCTTTCGCATTCGGTCTTGAACTAACAATTTGACTAAGTTCTTCGTCAATAAAATGAAGCGCCACACCGTCATCCGTTGCAATTCCAGGTGTAATGCGATTAGTGGCAACCAGTTGCTGATAGGCAGGTCTTCTCTCAGATTCACCATCGTAATGGGGACAATTGCTCCCTTTTAGCAAACCTAAACATTTTAATGGCTCTAGTCCATCACCATAAGAATCCGTAACCCCTTCCTCAAACCAACAAATGGAGCCTGCACTAATGCCAGCTAATACGATGCCTTGTTCCCACGCTTTTCTGACAATCGCATCGATGCCCCACTCTTGCCATAATATCAATAAATTTTTCGTATTCCCTCCCCCAACATAAATTATATCTTTTTCTAATAAAAAACGTTCTAAATCTCTTGTAGGAGGGTTAAATAATGACAAATGGGATGGCTGACAATCCTGTTTTTCAAAGAATTGATAAAATCGAGAAATATAATTTTCCGAATCACCACTTGCTGTTGCTAGAAAACAGATTTTCGGCGTTGTTTTTTTAGCTTGCTTTAAAATGTATTGATCCAATAATGGATTTTCTGGCTCCATTGAAAAACCGCCTCCACCAAGCGCAATAATTTGTTTCATGATGCTTCGTCCTTTCAATTTGAGTTGATGTTTAGTAAGATAAGCAAATTTCAAAATTACCAATGGTACATGGATAATAATACCACATATAACAATATTGATTATAACGCTGTCATCGCATGTGACGTGTATAAGATTCTCCACGGAGCATAGGTCTTCCATATGGAATACATCTTGGTATATTTCTGCAATTCCTTAATTATGTTAAGATGGGTAAATAATCTTTTATAAGTTGTAGTTTATATTATCAAATGCCGAGAAAGTTGGTGCTACATACAGTTGGAAACTGACAATCATGCAATCGGGCGTATCGTCCATTCTCCCGAAAAACTAAAAAAGATGTATCAAAAAGTTTTAATTGTGGTGAGTTTATCACAAATTTTTGGTGGCGCAGGTCTTGCAGCAGGCATTACAGTCGGTGCCCTGTTAGCACAACAGATGCTTGGTACAGACGCCATTGCTGGCTTACCTTCAGCTCTCTTTACTTTAGGCTCTGCAATCGCTGCATTCATCGTTGGCAAGCTATCACAACGCTATGGCCGTCGCATTGGTTTAACTGTAGGTTTTCTTAGCGGTGGCCTGGGCGCGATTGGGGTTGTAATGGCCGCTTTATTCAATAGTGTTATTTTATTATTCGCGTCCCTACTCGTCTACGGTGCAGGAACAGCAACAAATTTACAGGCTCGTTATGCAGGGACTGATTTAGCAAATAAAAAACAACGAGCTAAAGCGATTAGTACTACGATGGTCATGACAACATTTGGCGCCGTAGCAGGACCAAATTTAGTTGAAGTAATGGGAAAATTCGCACTTTCAATAGGTATTCCTTCTTTAGCTGGCCCTTTTATTTTATCTGCAGCGGCTTTTATAATGGCCGGTATGGTTTTGTTTATTATGCTTCGTCCCGATCCATTACTTTTAGCCAAATCCTTAGAAGTCCATCGTCAACCGGACACTGACAAAGCTATTAGTCATGCTAGTACTTTACCTAATAAAAATGGGATTATCGTAGGCGCAATGGTTATGATTCTGACGCAAATCGTCATGGTGGCGATAATGACCATGACGCCCATTCATATGCAACATCATGGCCATCATTTAAGTGCTGTTGGCATCGTGATAGGTTTCCATGTTGGCTCCATGTATTTGCCTTCGCTCGTTACAGGTATTCTTGTAGATAAGATTGGTAGAACAGCGATGAGTATCGCTGCTGGTGTGACTTTACTACTTGCCGGTTTAGTCGCAGCTTATGCACCAAGTGATTCGATGGTGATGCTTGTTGTCGCGCTTTCTTTATTAGGATTAGGATGGAATTTTGGCTTAATTAGTGGAACTGCACAAATTGTTGATGCAACAACAATTTCAACACGCGCTAAAATTCAAGGAACGATTGACGTGTTTGTTGCGCTAGGTGGTGCGACAGGTGGGGCTCTTTCTGGCGTCATTGTAGCTAATTCAAGTTACGCCGTATTATCTTTAACTGGTGGACTTTTATCTGTTATGCTTATTCCTATAATAATATGGTATCGAAAATCGACATAATATGGCTAACTAATATGTCGATTATTGAACCGGTGAATAGAATGTGGTACACTCAGTGGACGCCTATATAGGAGTGAGAAATATGATTCAATTTTCTAAACTACAAAAGCTAAATTTTTTTATAAGAAACCTTTGACTTAAAACGAGTCAAAGGTTTTTGTTGCTTTTAGGAAAGATTTTTATCGGAGGTATACATTTATGAATCAAAGCACAAATTCCAATGCTTCAATAGTCGCAGGATGGATTAGTTTACTAAGCAACATCGTGTTAACTATTTTAAAAATTGTAGTTGGTACTCTTTTCCACAGTCCTGTTTTGCTTGCAGATGGCTATCATAATGCGGGTGATGTTATTGCAAGTGGTGCCGCGTTAACATCGATGCGTATTTCCAAACGCCCTGCTGACGAAGATCATCCGTACGGACATGGTAAAGCGGAAGTCATCAGTTCAGCAATTGTCGGGATTATTTTAATCATCGCTGCACTTTATATTGCTTATGAATCAATCAAAGCATTCTTTCAGGAACCAGAAAAAGCAAGCTTAATTGCTTTTATTACCGCAATCGTTTCCCTTGTTTGGAAGCTTATTTTATACGTTTATACGATTAGAATTGGCAAAAGAACAAATAGTAAAGGTTTAATTGCTACTGCCTATGATCATTTGGCAGATGTCTACGCTTCGATTGCGGCTGTACTTGGTATTGGGCTTGCACTCGTTGGGGAAAATTATCATATTCACATCCTTACATATGGGGATCCAATTGCTGGTATCATCGTGACGATTTTAGTGTTCAAATTGGCATATGGCATGTTACTTGAGTCGATTGACACACTAATGGAGAAAAGTGTCAGTCGAGAAACACTGGATAATTTTGAAACGTTAATACGCACCATTCCAGAAGTAAAACGTATTGATCGTCTTCGTGCAAGAGAGCATGGCCATTATGTATTAGTAGATCTTCGTGTAAGTGTACCTGGCGAATTAACGATCCAACAAGGTCATGATATTATCCGCCAAATTAAGAAAACGATCATGGCGCAGCACCAAAATGTAGAAGAAGTACTGATTCACTTAAACCCTTGGTACGATAATCATCAATAGGCACAAAATAAACACCTCCTAACGTATAGGGGGTGTTTATTTTAAATCCATATACTAATGTTGTTAATTGAGGCAGGCTCCTTAATTGTTCTTATACCTTTGCCAACATATTAATTAGGAAAAGTTTAATTGATTGTAGTGAAGGGTTGCTCGACTCCTGCGGGACAAGCGTGAGACTTAAGACACCAAACGCAACTCAGCGGAGGAGGAGGCTTAAGCCACGCCCGCGGAAAGCGAGCGACCCGTAACGAAAATCAATATGCGCTTAGTATAAGGCATTTAAATAGAGTGACATTAATGTCCACTTCTAGCTAGAACTTTTTTATATAGTTAAACCCTCAATAAAAGCTTCAATCTCTTGCTGTGTTTTACGGTCCTTACTAACAAAGCGGCCTACTTCATTACCTTTATGGAAAGCGACAAAGCTCGGAATGCCAAATACATCTAATTCAATACATTGATCGATAAATTGGTCGCGATCAATCTTTACAAAATTAAAAGTATTATACTTTTCTTCAATTTCAGGCATGATTGGATCGATAAATCGGCAATCTCCACACCAATCTGCTGAAAATACGAATAGTGTACGTTCCCCTTTTTTTAGTTCTTCAAATTGCGCTATCGTTTGTAAATTTTCCACTGATAAATCTCCTTCAAAACAAATATATTTTTCTTATAATAACATAAATGAATCTCTATCTGGATACATAAAGATTGCTCTAGCGTTGCTTTTTACATCTCTGTTCCATTAGTTGTGCCATTTGTTGTGAATTAGGTGTTTCTTCATTTTTTAATTGGTCAATGATATGTCCATAATCTTCTTCATTCCGATTCTGACTTAATTTATAGGCAGCCTGAATTTTATCTATCTTGATTTTAAATCCAACAATACCTTTCATTTCAGTTTCTAACAGCTCAGGCGAAAGTGTATCCCATAATACAGGTTTCTCTCTATTTCCCTCATATTTTTCTAATAGCATTGTTAAATCTTCCACTAACTCTTCTTTTTCTAAAATAGTGGCTTGGCCATACATGTGGACAGCTTGATAATTCCACGTTGGAACATTTTCGTGTGCATACCAGGAAGAAGATATATACGCATGTGGGCCTTGAAACATGACAAGCACATCTCCACACGATTCAAATGTTCTCCACTGCGGATTGCCATAGGCCATATGACCAGTAAAATACGTATCATCGCCTATTTTATGGAACATTAACGGTAAGTGTGTAGCAATGGGTGTTCCTTGTTTTGTTGTAACAAGTGTAGCAAAAGAATTTGCTTGGATAAAATCTTCAATTTCTCGAACATCCGTAATTTTATAATATTTAGGAATATACATTATAGCCCTCCTTTAAATCAGTTTTTTTGTCATAATAATGTCCACTTGTTCTTCATCACCCATATAAAATGAATGTACGCCAGTTTGGACAAAGCCTAATTTTTCATAAAAACGAATAGCATTATCATTCTTCTCCCAAACGCCTAGCCAAATGTTGTCCTTGTTTTGTTCTCTTGCAATTTCTATTGCTTGATCAATTAAGCATTTTCCAAGCCCCTTTTTTTGAAATTTGTTTCTTATATAAATTCGCTCAATTTCAAGGAAGCCATTCCCCATTATTTCGGATTGGGCATCGCCTACATTTACTTTTAAATAGCCCGCAACTTCCTTATCGACCGAAATAAAATAAAATTGCGATGAACGATTGGCTAGTTCTGACTCTAGTTGTTTTATAGTAAATGCTCTATCCATATAGGCTTTCATATTGTCAGGTGAATTTTGATTGCTAAAAGTATCATGGAACGTTTCTATACTTATTTCTTGAAGAACTTGTACATTTTCCATATGGCACTTTGTGATTGTTACAGTCATTTACTTACAGCCCCTTTATCAATATTCTCGCTTATTGCCCTTTTTCACAAATTCCCAGTCTACTTCTACATTTTTTCGAACTCGTTGTAGAAGCTGAAAAATCGTTTCCGCTTCACTTTCAGAAAATCCAGCTAATGCAACACGGTTTGAATGATCATTTTCTTTCTTTATAAATGGAAAAATCATTTTACCTTTTTCAGTCGGAAAAAGTTTTTTTATTTTTTTGTTCTGGTCATCCTCTTTCTTTTCAATAAAGCCATTCATCTCCAGTTTTTTGATTGCACGAGCTGCCGTTGTTCGATCTACTTTAATTAGCTCTGCTACCTTTTCTTGTATGATGCCTGGATTTTCACAAATTCGTACAAGATATAAATACTGCCCTTTTGTCAGGTCATATTCTTTAAATTCAATATTACTGATTGAATCTAACGCTCTTGCAATCATGCCTATTTCACGAAGAATTTCCTCCATAAATTAACTCCTCCGTTTTTTATTGCAAATGCAACAAAAAGAATATATATTGAATTTAATCTATTTTTGTTGCAAATACAACAAAAAAAATAGCGGTAAGGAGGTCAACCAAAGTGAAATATAACTTCTATGTATTAGGCATTTTACTATTAACGCTAGGTATTGCATTCACCATTCAATCAGATCTTGGAACGTCCCCTTTTGATGCACTGTTGGTAGGACTATCTAGCAATGTAGGACTGACCGTTGGGAGTTGGGAAGTGATTATTGCTCTACTGTTAATATGCAGCAATGCCCTTTTAGTAAAACAAAGACCGGAGTTTTTAGGCTTAATCACAGCCTTGATTACAGGCATAGGGATTGATATCTGGTTATTTTTATTACATAATTTATTAACTCCAGAACTATGGTTTAGCAAAGCCATTTGTTTTGGCATTGGTTTAATGATTATCGGCTTAGGTACGGCCACTTATTTACAAACCAATTTCGCACCGATTCCTGTCGATCGCTTAACATTAATCGTCCAACAATTAACAGGGAAAAGTATATTTTTTGCACGAACATCCATTTACGTGTTGTTTTTACTATTAGCAATGCTTTTTAAGGGGCCCATTGGCGTTGGCACTTTGTTAACCGTTAGTTTAGGGGGCCTAATACTTAATTTCTTTATGCCCATTACGAAAAAATTCATAGACGGTGCTTTAACAGATGCTGCTCCATTAAGTAAGGAATAGCGTTTATAAAATGCTCGCCACAAACTGCTGTTTTGACGAGCATACTTTTGGATAAGCAATTAGGATTAATATTACCTTTCTGTTAAAATGTACTATAAACTCCATTTTACAGAGGTGAAGGAATGGAAAAGATTCAGTTTTCCCAAACCGATTATTACGTAACCTATCGTTCCGAAAAAATTGTATTTTTACCGAAGGAATATCATCTATTTAATTACTTATATCAAAATCCTTCACGTATTTTTACTAGGGAGGAATTATTGAACGCTGTTTGGTCAATGGAAAATCCAATCGATCGAACTGTAGATGACCATATTTATAGGGTGAGGAAGAAAATTCAACCCCTTTCCCCTATAATGGAAATTAAAACTATTAGAGGGCAAGGATACCTTCTGATATTGAAAGAGATACATAAAAGTCCTTTATTAACTGACAACGAAGTATCCACACAAGTTAAAAGTCTTTTTCATACATATCATCGCTACGGACAGGGAGATGCGCTAAAACTATTAGCCGAAAACCAGAATGTATTTGGCTTCCAAATCGACTTACCTAACCTTCTCTACTTCCATTTTATGAAAGGAGATTTCAGTTGGTTTCTTGAGGCACATGAAATCACCTTTTGGGAAAAATGCTTTTATTTATTGCATATCTACTCATTAGTAGAATCAGATAAAGAGAAATGCTTTGATTACTTTACTTGTGCTTTATTGGCAGAAGAAATACCCGACTATCATCGATCAGAAATGAAGTTGTTAAATCGGCTATCGTTGTTGATTTTCTCAAAACAATTGGATGAAGCAGCTACCCTTCTTCATCAATGTAAAAAAGAGATAGTGGAAAAAAACATGGAAGGCTTCATACCATTAATCTTACTTTCAGAACTATGGCTTACTCTACTTCAACAGGACATTCTTAGGATCGAAGCAACAATGCAAGAAACAGAGACAAAACTCGCAAGCTATCCTTATTTAAGAGAAAATGCGCATTTTTCCATTATTAAAGGCATTTATTGGCTTCTAAAAAACAATCAATTGAAAGCGAAAGATTTTTTTGATGAAGGATTTCAGCTACTTCAAGAAGCAAAATTCATACCTGGAATATTAATGAATATTAATATGATTGTGTTTTGCTTAGAAGACTTTGGAATAAGTGGTACACTACAAACTTACTATCAAAAATTAAAAGATAAGTATATACAAGAATACAAATTAAATGAATTACATAGCAAAATTGAACTTCAGTTACAATACCATTTAAAATAATTGTTTAAAAACTTATTTCCTCTGATATTCCTCTGATAATTGCTCGTTATGCTTGTTATTAGAAACACTAGCGTGGAGGGATTATTTATGAACAAGGAATTATCAATATGGCGCAATGGCAATTTTATTAAGTATTTTTCTGCTAACACTTTAGCCAATTTAGGAAACTGGTTTGATTTTGTGGGGGTCCTTATTTTATTCAAGTATACATGGCACGCTGACCCGATGCTGATAGCTCTAATACCAGTTATGTATGCCATTCCTAGTATCCTTTTAGGACAATTTGCGGGAGTATTTGCCGACCGAAGAAATAAACGTAAAATTCTTATTTATTCTTACTTGTTTCGTGCAGCGTTAACTTTGTTGCTTGTCTTTACGCCAACACCTTGGCTAGCTCTGCCCATCTTATTTTTGCGAAACACGGCTGGCGTAATAAGTCTTCCTGCACAGCAAGGATTAATGAGAAGTATTGTGGATGAAAAAAATATCATGCAAGCCATCACGATTAATGGCAGTCTGTTTCAGTTAGTAAAGGTCGTTGGTCCGCTTATGGGGGGTTCTGTGGCAGGAATCTTTTCTCCAAAAGTGTCTATTGCAATCAATGCCATAGCTTTCATGATTTCTGCCATATTGCTTATACAAATTAAGGTACAAGAAATCGAATCAAATGGAAAATTTGAAACTAGTCACTCTGGATTTCTTCGTTCTTGGCATGAAGGTTGGCATATCGTATTCAACAGCAAAATCCTTTTAGCAAGTATAATCTTCGGGCTATTCAGCACCTTAACTATCCAAATGATTGACGCACAGATTGTCACTTTGTTTAGTGAAGTATTCCCAAACAAACCAGCGTTTACTGGCTGGGCAATTTCCGCTATCGGAATCGGATCGCTCTTTGTGGTCATACTGCTAAGTAGATTTAAAAACATTTCTAAATTCGGTTGTTTTTTCGGTTTTGGAAGTCTTCTAATCGGTGTAATGACTGGCGGCTTTGGTTTCCTATTGCAATACAATTTCATTGCGCTTGCTATTATTCTTTCGATTATTGGCGGAATTGGAAACGGGCTAACTTTTACAGCAATCAATTACCTCATTCAAACGGAACCACCTAAGGATGCAATAGGAAGGGTTACTGGTATAATCGATTCCTTAATGAGTATTCTTTTTATTGCCGGCCCTCTTCTTGGTGGACTATTCATTACACAATTAGGAATAGTAACCGCATTTAAAACAATTGGTCTTGGACTTTGCATTATTGGCTTAACAGGGGTATCTATGCAACGCATAATTTGGAAGAAACCAAAACTTTCAAATGTTCAATTTAACGTTAAAACGGGAAATGAATCTAGTTAATGCAAGGGTTTTTAGCATTTTGCATATTACATAGTAAAAGGCCTGTAAAACAATTTTTCTTATCAGGCCTATACTAATCTAAATTATATTTGGTTGTATTCGATGATTTGTCGCTTGTTCAAAAGCATACGCAAGTTTGATTAATAAACCTTCACTATAGGCAGTACTTGCAAACGTTATACCAAACGGTCTTCCACTTTCCTTGTATCCAGCTGGTATAGCGATGGATGGATAGCCCGCCTTAGCACAAATCGTTGAACCTATATACGATGGGAAAAGAATTGCATCAAGGTCATACTTTTTTAAAGCACCATCAATACCCATTTGAGAAAAATATAAATCATCCAGCTTTGCATTCAAATATTCTGAATGCCTTAATGTATTTGGTAACAACACAATTTCTTCTAACTTATTCTGTCCGTATTTCAATGCTTTATCTGCCAAACGCTTATTAAACTGAATTAATTCAGTAATAGAGTGTACAGGTAGATGAGATGGGAGTTTGACTAGATAATTTTCCAAGCTATGTTTTAATTCAGACATTAACACAGCCCTATTCCAATCTCTATGAAAGGAGGGGATTTCTATGTCTTCAATGACTATAGCCCCCTCTCACATAAAGTGTGAAGAGCGTTCATAAATAATTTTTCATCATATTCATCAGATAGGTAAAACTTTTGGGAGGCATTTTTAAACACACCAATTTTAGCACCTTTTAAACCATTAGCTTCTAAATAAATTGAGTAATTTTGTTGTAGTCTGCCTTCACTTTTACAGGTTGCGGCATCATATTTATCAACCCCTACTAGTGCACCTAATAAAATGGATGCATCTGTAACCGTCCGCGCCACTGGTCCCGCTGTATCTTGTGAATAGGTGAATGGAATGATACCAGTACGACTAATCAATCCCACTGTAGGTTTTATACCTACTACTGAGTTTGTGATCGCTGGACTTAAAATAGAAGCATCTGTTTCTGTGCCGACAGCTAAGACGGTAAAATTCGCAGCTACTGCAACTGCAGAACCCGAACTTGATCCACCCACAAAAAGTTCAGCATCACCATATGGATTTAATACTTGCCCACCTCTAGCACTATAGCCTGCCCACATTGTGTTTGACATTCCATTAGAAAGTTCTGTCATATTTGCTTTGCCTAAAATGACTGCACCTGCTTCCCGAAGCTTTTCAACAAGAAATGCATCATGACTACTAATATGATTTTCTAATGCAAGTGTTCCTGCACTCGTATGCATGGAATCATTTGTTTCTATATTATCTTTAAGTACAACTGGTATACCGTGTAATGGACCTCTAACTCCCTTTGTCTCTCTTTCATAATCTAATGCTTCCGCAATAAAGATTGCATCAGGGTTAATTTCAAGAATCGAATTTATTTTCGGTCCATCTTGGTCATACTTCGCAATTCTATGTAAGTAATACATGACCAGCTCTTTGGAAGTTATTTCTCCATTTTCCATAGCCAATTGAATATCATTAATAGTTAACTCTTCTTGTAAAAAATCAGTAAACTGTATTCCCAATAGTTTTCTCCTTATAATTTCATTTTTCTATTGTAAGTAAATATTCTATAAAAAAATGAAAAAACCCTTTTTTAACCAATAGTATTTAGTGAAAGGTGTTCGCGTGGTTATGCAAAAGTTAATCTAAAAATTTATTTAGCAAAATCCGCAACTATATGACGAAACATCTCAAACTTATTGTAAAAATAACCACATTAAGGATGAATTTTTTTAGGCTTGCTTTTATAATAGAGGGAGAGAAGACAAAGAGGTGAACGATTTGTTAGAAGGTTGGTTTTTATGGTTTATTTTATTTTGGGTAGTCGTCCTTATTTCATTAATGGCAATTGGCGGATTTTTTATGTTCCGCAAATTTTTAAAGGCTTTACCAAAACAGGATGGAAAGTCCGATTTAGATTGGCAGGAATTTTATTTAGATAAAACGATTCATCTATGGGGACAACCTGAGAAGGAACTTCTTTATGAGCTTGTGAGCCCAGTACCTGAGTTATTTAGACAAGTTGCGAAAGAAAAAATTGCGGGTAAAATTGGGGAACTTGCTTTAGAAGAGAAAGCTAAAGCAATCGACCATGATTTGATTATTCGTGGCTACATACAAGCTACGCCCAAACGTGATCATAAATTTTTACGCAAAAAATTAGATCAACTGCAAATAGATGTCTCCCCGTACGAGCATCTTTTTGAATAATTGTATGCAAAGTAAAAGCTGCACAAAAACCGATTATCGCGGAAAGCGTCAGCCTGCAACGCAAATCAATGGCAGTAGCAACTATATTTTTTTAAGAAAGCCGCACTCTGTAAAAAGTGCGGCTTTTAATATTATTTAAATAAATGATCTAATGCTTGATAGTCTTGTTGGTAACGCCCACCGTCTGCTACTTCTGCATGATACAGCGCCTTTAATGCGTAATTCTTTTGCAAATCCATATCCGCCATCAGCTCTTTTAGTCGATCATGTAATTCACGGTTTTCCTTTACTAGCTGTTGCATCTGTGGTTTAAAATATTTCATGTCATAAACTCCTCAATTTTTAACGTGTTTCCTAGTATACCACGATACGAGATGAAATGTAGGTGTTGTATTAATTACATAATTATTTAAGACTTTTTAAACGTAAAAAAACTACAACAGCACATGTGCTAGTGTAGTTTCTTGTAAATTACATATTTTTTAGTGGAATTGTTTTTTTGATTTTTTTAAATTGCAAGAGCATTGCAATGCGCCATGGTACGAGCATAGCAAATGCTAATATCCAAAACATGCCTGCTAACTCGCCAACATCGATGGAGCTACTTAATATCATTTTCGCTATAACACGGAATATTAATAGTCCGACTAAAATAAATACAAACGCTTTGGAACGTTTTAAATAAATATCTTGACCTTTAACTTCAAATTTAGAAGTGGCTATTAAAATTGTCGAGAATACCACGCCAACAGCAGCTGCTTCTAAAATTTGCATCGGTGGCACTCGAAATTGTGGAAATAAAAACATTAATGCACCTGAAGACATTGCAATCGGTGGAATAATAATTTTCTTCTCATTTGTAGGTTTTTTGGAAGCTCTCATACGAACTACCATGACGAAGCTACCCATTAAAATGGCCATTATAGTCGAACCTATAACATAATAGTGAGAAGGGATATTGCTTAACATAAAAAATCCTCCCCTGATGTTAAATTAACAATTTTGACCAACTAATTGGTCTGCAATAGCCCTTAATCTTTCAGGCTCGAAAGGTTTCGTAATAAAATCCTTCGCTCCACTTTCAAGCGCTTCTACGATTAGTTTTTGTTGTCCTAAAGCTGTGATCATCACAATTTTTGCTTTAGGGAATTCGGGGATGATTCTTTTTACAGCGGCTATCCCTGTCATGACAGGCATCGTTACATCCATCGTTACAAGATCTGGTTGTAGCTCTCGATACATTTCTACAGCTTCTTTTCCATTCACTGCATTGCCGACTACTTCATAACCCCACTCATTAAACATATTACTGATTGTTACACGCATAAATAGCGTATCATCCACTACTAAAACTGTAGGCACGTATTCATCTCCCTCCACGTTAAAGTACGGTATGCCCTTTAGTTTAGCAGATTAGAAGCCAATAAATCCACCGAAAATAGGCTGTAATAGTCGTGTGATATATGTCAAACCATCAAAGAATAACAATATCCCTACGGCAATCATAATATAGCCGCCGACCTTTACGATTTTTTGGCTATGTTTGCGAATCCAATTCATCCGTGAAATAAAGAACGATAACACAAAGAATGGTATTGCAAAACCTAAATAATAAGCAAACATATAACTAAATCCTGAAGAAGGATTTGCTCCAGCTAACGAAATAATGGACATTAAAATTGGACCGGTACACGGTGTCCACCCCGCTGCAAATGCAATACCGATTAAAATCGAACCTATATAGCCGGAAGGTCGATTTTTAAATTGAAACTTGCGATCTTTCATTAAAAAATCAATTTGCAGTAGTCCTACAATCA
The DNA here is from genome assembly GCF_046245175.1 of Lysinibacillus sp. 38-6. Taxonomy (GTDB): domain Bacteria; phylum Bacillota; class Bacilli; order Bacillales_A; family Planococcaceae; genus Lysinibacillus. The sequence goes on along the minus strand of NZ_CP176417.1, from coordinate 794,983 downwards.
TTAAACCAAAAATAACAATTAATATAGCACCAACTTGACGCAATAATGTTTGATAATTGAGGAAAAACTCTCTAGCTAACGATGCACCAAGACCAATCATTATAAAAATAATTGAAAATCCTAGTAAAAAGAATAGCGTATGCAAAATAGCACGTTTTTGTAGCATGCCGCGTTCAGATTTTAGCTCATCTAAAGTCATCCCCGTTATGTATGATAAAAAGGCAGGATACAGTGGGAGTGTACATGGTGAAATGAAGCTTAAAAAACCTGCTCCAAACGCTAAAAATACGTTAATGTCAGTTTCCATATTTTACATTCTCTCCTTACAGTTACTGCCTCCATCGTACCAAAAAATAATGGAAATTGCGCCCTTTAAGCTTGTGAACGTTTCATGAAAATCGCTCTGTTTTCAAAAGTACATCTGAATTATGCGCTCGCATCGTTTTTTTTGTCAACTAAATTCATTGTTAAATAGAGAAAAGTGTTCGATTAATTTCAGTTAATCGAACACTTTCTGTAAAGCCATTGAAGTTTAATTAGCTTTTTATGAAGGAAGCAAGTGAAAATCCCTAATCTATTTATGGTATCATCCAAGCAAGGACTGTACTTTGTAAGAACGTTAAAATACAAATAAATAACAGAAGCATCACACTATATTTTAGAGCAAAGCGTAGCAATTCTGATTCCCTACCGACAAGTCCAACCGCCGCTGCTGCCACTGCAATAGACTGTGGTGAAATCATTTTCCCTGTGACGCCACCAGAAGCATTAGCAGCAAGTGCTAACACTGGCTCCATTCCAACTGATTCAGCAGTAACTTGCTGTAGCTTCGCAAACAAGACATTTGACGACGTGTCTGATCCTGTAATGAATACACCAAGCCAACCGAGTACTGGTGAGAAGAACGGGAATAACACACCTGTTTTCGCTAAAACCAATGCCAGCGTTGTCATCATACCAGCTGTATTTGTGACATAGGCATACGCCACGACGCTACAAATCGTAATGAGCGGAAATTTAATCTCATTCAACGTTTCAAATAATGTTTTGCCCCAATCGTGCCAAGAAACGTTAAAAATAAATTTAGAAACGATTGCCGCCAATAATATGGCTGTACCTGCAGCACCTAACAATTCGAGCTTGTAAAACGCCGCGATTGGCTCCCCTGTTGCGCCACTTAACACTTCATTATGTAAAAATGGGACTTCCACTGTAAAGGTCACAGCTTGTCCTAAAACATTTACACCTTTTAAAATAATATTTGCACCATCATAATTCCCCGTTAAAGCACTTTTGATGGCCGGTATTCCCCAACAAGAAATAAAAGCTGTCAAAATGATGAACGGTGACCAAGCTTTGATAATGGTAGCTCCGCTATAAGATTCTTTTGCTGCGTTTGAATCAGTTGTTACTTCACGTTCAGAAGCAAACCGATAAATCGTCTTTGGCTGCCAAAACCTCATAAACACAGCTAATGCAAAGAGCGATACTAATGCCGATAAAACATCCGGTAATTCTGGACCTAAAAAATTCGAGCTTACATATTGTGTGACAGCAAATGATATACCTGACACTAAAATGGCTGGCATTACTTCCATAGCCTTTTTAAACCCTGTCATAATTAAAACTAAAAAGAAAGGAATAAATACGGCTAAAAACGGTAATTGCCGTCCGACCATTTTTGAAATTTCTAATGCCGAAATACCTGTTGGCCCTTCCATTGCCGTTATGGGTACCCCAATGGCACCAAATGCAACGGGCGCGGTATTGGCTATTAAACAAAGACCTGCTGCATACAGTGGGTTAAAACCAAGCCCTACTAATAACGCGGCAGAAATGGCAACCGGTGCACCGAAGCCTGCAGCTCCTTCTAAAAACGCGCCAAATGAGAACGCTACCAATAATGCTTGTATGCGCCGGTCTTCCGTAATAGACAAAACTGAATGACGTATTATATGAAAATTCCCTGTTTTTACGGTGATATTGTATAAGAAAACGGAAGTGATAATAATCCAGCCTATTGGTAAGAGCCCATAAACAGCCCCCTGTGTAGCAGACATGATTGCTGTACCAATTGGCACTTTAAAAGCAATGGTAGCCAAAATTAAAGAAACAAGTAAAGTTGTTAACCCCGCCATATAGCCTTTCATTTTTTTAATTGCTAACGCCCAGAAAAAATAAAGAATAGGGATAACTGCGACAATTGCCGACCAAGTTAAACTACCCCCAACAGCTGTAAAATTTTGTGTAAATGTCAAATTACATACCCCCAAATTATGATTTCTCGCAAATACATGACAGTAGGTATTAGCAACTATTGAATCATTGTTGGTATGAGTTAATAGCTACAGCTATTCCTCACCCCTATTGCTCCCGTAACCTTCGTCAAACTTTTGTAGAAAACTACAAATGAAGTTATCTTTTAACTAACACCTACCAAATTACCACACCCATTAAATTTACTATAACGCCTCCCACTGCAAATAGATTAGGTCATCTGATGACTATATGCTAAAATTATATGAACTATAATTTAAAAATTCAATATTTTTTGTCTACAAAAAATAATTTTTACGTTCACTAATGCCATATACACATATCCCTTTATGGACAATTTTAAGTATGCACTTGAAACAGTGAGGTAAATTTTCCTTCATCATGTATAATAAAGTTATGAATGTAGAGCAATTGATTGAGATGAATGAGGTGTAGCATCTTGGAATTAAAGAAAATTAAACAGAAAAAAATATATGAAGAAGTATCAGAAATGCTCTATGAAAAAATTCGTGCAGGTGACCTAAAGCCTGGCGATCGTCTTGATTCTGTGGAGCAACTTGCTGAACAATTACAAGTTAGCAGGTCTGCTATTAGAGAAGCCCTATCGGCCCTAAAAGCAATGGGCTTAATTGAAATCAAACAAGGTTCCGGGACTTTTGTTAAAAACACGCCATCCAAATCACTGGATTTCCCACTTTCAACACTATCGTTAACGAATAAAAAAGACGTTTCACATTTATTAAAAGTACGAAAAATTATTGAGGTAGGTGCGGCTGCTAGCGCTGCTATGCATCGAACAGAAGATGATTTACAAGAGATGCTTCGCATTCTAGATGATATGAAACTTGCACAAGGTGATGGCGAACTAGGCGAAAAAGCGGATTACCAATTTCACGCGGCAATCTCAGCAGCTTCTCAAAATCCGCTACTCGCAACAATTTTAGACCAAGTATCCGGCTTAATGATCGAAACAATGAAAGAAACACGCCGCATTTGGTTATATTCGAAAAAAACAACAAGCGAAAAGTTGTATGATGAACATATGCAAATCTTTCTTGCCATTAAGCAACAAAATGAGGAACTAGCAAAACACGCGATGTCCTCTCATTTAAGTAATGTGGAAGACGTTTTAATGCAATATTTCGAATCAACTGAACGATAAAAGCCTTAGCTGCCTATGATGGGCAGCTATTATTTTTTGAAAATTGTAAATTAACACTTTCAACTTTGTAAAAGGTTGTAGTATTATTAAAGCAATCTACATACCAAGTCATCTGATGACCGGTTGAATAATTGTTCAACTAAGTATAATCACAAAAGGAGCGATGAGCGTGAAAGTTACACTGTTTGCGACTTGTTTAGTCGATATGTTTCAAGGTGAGGTAGGTAAAGCAGTTGTCGAAGTATTAGAGAGACTTGGCTGCGATATCGATTTTCCCGAAAATCAAATTTGCTGTGGCCAACCTGCTTACAATAGTGGCTACGTACAAGATTCGAAAAATGCAATGAAAAAAATGATTACCGCTTTTGAACATGCGGAGTATGTCGTCTCCCCTTCCGGGTCATGTGCCTACATGTTTAAAGAATATCCTGAAGTATTTAAAGGTGATGCTATTTGGGAACCGAAAGCGCAAGCATTAGCTGATAAAACATACGAATTTACTGAATTTATAGTAGAAGTTTTACAAGTTGAAGATGTTGGGGCTCATTTACAAGGGAAAGCTACGTTTCATACCTCTTGCCATATGACGCGATTGCTAGGCGTAAAAGAAGCACCTATCAAATTATTAAGTCATGTAAAAGGCTTACAATACGTGGAACTACCAGGAAAAGAGCGCTGTTGTGGATTTGGGGGCACTTTTTCCGTAAAAATGGGCAATATTTCTGGAGAAATGGTTAATGAAAAAGTACAAAATGTGGAAGAAACAGAAGCCGATATTTTAATTGGTGCTGATGCGGGTTGTTTAATCAATATTGGTGGTCGAATTGAGCGACAAGGTAAACCAATTAAAGTGATGCATATTGCGGAAGTGCTTAACTGCCGTTAATTTGCTTTTAGAGGAGGATAATCGAATGGCAATGAAAACAAGCGATGATAGGTTTAACAAGCGTGTAACGAAAGAGCTAGAAAATACCTTTATGCGAGGGGCGGTATCAAGTGCCCAAGAACGCTTTCAAACGCGCCGTTTACAACAAGCGGATGAGCTGGGCAATTGGGAAGAATGGCGTTCACATGGTGAGGAAATACGACAACATGTCCTTGCCAATTTAGATTATTACTTATATCAACTTAGTGAAAATGTAGCAAATCGTGGCGGTCATGTGTATTTCGCCAAAACTGCTCAAGAAGCAACGAGCTATATTCAACAAATTGCTCAAGAAAAGCAAGCAAAAAAAATTGTCAAATCCAAATCGATGGTCACAGAAGAAATTAATTTAAATCCTGCGCTTGAACAACTTGGTTGTGAAGTGATTGAAACAGATCTTGGTGAATACATTTTGCAAGTAGACGATCATGAACCACCTTCGCATATCGTCGTGCCGGCTTTGCATAAAAACAAAGAGCAAATTCGCGATGTCTTTAAAGAAAAACAAGGCTATGACAAAACAGAAAAACCGGAAGAACTAGCCCTTTATGTTCGTGAAAAACTACGTAACGAATATTTAACAGCTGATATAGGCATTACCGGTTGTAACTTCGCCATCGCAGAAAGCGGCTCCATTACACTCGTGACGAATGAAGGCAATGCAGATTTAGTAACCGCTTTACCTAAAACACAAATTACGGTAATGGGTATGGAACGAATTGTTCCTACGTTTGAAGAAATGGAAGTGCTTGTAAGTTTACTAACAAGAAGTGCCGTTGGTCAAAAATTGACAAGCTATATTACAACATTAACTGGTGTAAAAGATGAAGGCGATACAGATGGACCAGAAGAATTCCATTTAGTCATTGTCGACAATGGACGTTCAGATATTTTAGGTGGTGAATTCCAACCTATTTTGCAATGCATTCGCTGTGCAGCATGTGTTAACGCCTGCCCTGTTTACCGTCATGTAGGTGGTCATACGTACGGTTCGATATACTCAGGCCCTGTCGGAGTTGTGTTATCACCTTTGTTAGGAGGTTATGATGATTTCAAGGAATTACCATATGCCTCTACTTTGTGCGGTGCCTGCACAGATGCTTGTCCTGTCAAAATTCCATTACATCAACTGATTCATCGACATCGCCAAGTCATCGTTGAAAATGAAGGAAAAGCCCCAGTATCTGAAAAACTACTGATGAAGGCATTCGGCTTAGGTGCTTCCTCCCCTACTTTATATAAAATGGCAACGAAAATGGCATCACCAGCCATGTCACCATTTACAAAGGATAATAAAATATCAAACGGACCAGGTCCATTAAAAGCGTGGACAGAAGCACGAGATTTCCCAGCGCCGAATAAAGAAAATTTCCGCAGCTGGTTTAACAGCCGTACTAAAGGAGGTTCGGAATAATGGCAGGAAGCATTGTCAATAGAGAGTCATTTTTATCCAATATTGCGACACAACTTGGACGGGCTCCAAAAACACAACTGACAAAACCGGTTTGGCAATACCAGCCACAGGACCGTGTGTTAAAAGATGCGACGAAAGATGAACTCGTTGCTGTGTTAGAGCAGCAATGTAAAAATATTAATACAAATATGATTGTTACGACTACAGCAAATCTTGCAACCGATTTACAAAAAGTCGTAGAGCAATACGGTGGTCGCTCTGTCATTACATGGCAAGATGAACGCTATGAAAATTATGGTTTATCTCCATTTATGCATACAAAATGGCCACAAGAAGATATTGAACTTTATGTATGGGATGAAACACAGCCAGCAGAAAATATCCGACAAGCCGAAAAAGCAAACATTGGCATTACGATCAGTGAAATGACATTAGCCGAATCTGGTACTGCCGTTCTCTTTAGTGACAAGCATAAAGGGAGATCAGTTAGCTTTTTACCCGAAAAGTCGATAATTTTAATTCCTAAAAGTACTATCGTTCCTCGTATCACACAGGCAGCAAGGTGGATTAGTCAAAAAGTTCAAAATGGTGAACGAATTGCTTCCTGCATTAATTTTATTACTGGTCCAAGTAATTCTGCAGATATCGAAATGATACTAATCGTTGGTGTCCATGGTCCGATTAAAGCAACTTATATTGTCATCGAGGATCAATAAAAATTAACAACAGGCATGCGCAAAGAACCGTTGCATGCCTGTATATTTGCTTTTAAAAATCTAGAAATCGCCACTAAATCCATTGAAATCGCCACGAACCTCTTCGCTTGCGCCACTAAAACTTCAGAAATCGCCACTAAATCTCTCGTTGATGCTATTGGCCCCCCTACATGGCTAGCATCTACCTGTCTGTAATCAGTTCGCTACTCTGTGCCGTCTGCTTTGCATCGTAATATTCTGGATGTGCTTCTTTTAAGACCGCCGTACGCAGTAAGACCAGCGTGATAACGACGATAATGGCACTTGTTACAACTAAAATTCCTGTAGCTGGGAACATATCATAAAGTATGCCATATACAAGCATACCAATTGGCATCATCGACATCGCCATCGTTTCCATTAGCCCAAATACTCGCCCGCGGTACTCCTCGGCAATCAATTTTTGCATAAAAACACCTAAAGGCATATTAACGCCAATCTCAAAAATAGCAAATATGAAAAATAAGCCAATATAAAAAGCAACAATCATTGTATACGAAAGATTGGTCACTAAAGGTATAACCGCAAATACTAAGCTACTAGATAGCAACAATAAGCTTATTTTCGAAAAACGAAGCGGCACTTTAATTTCGGCCCTTGTTGCAAAATAGATGGAAGCTACTAGCATGCCGAGCGCACCTGACGCTTCAATAAAACCAAAATGATTAGCTTTAACCTTCAGTACTTCAATAATAATATATGTTCCGCCAACTACGATTGCCGAGAAAAATAAATTTATCCACAAGGACAGCCACATGACCACTTTAATGACCTTATGTTTTTTAATATAGTGAAAACCACCAACAAGCCCTTGCCATATTTTTTCTGTTTTCGCATTTTCCGCTCGTGTACTGTATAAGTTAAAATTCATCGTTGCCTCTAAGCAAAAGGCAATAGTATAGGCCACCATATGGACCATTAAAAAAACTTCCATTGAGAAAAAGCCGTACATCATGCCACCAATAACCGGTCCACCTACTGCCGCTACAGACATTGACATTTGATTAAATGACATCGCCCGCTGTAAACGTTCTGGATTAACAAGTGTTGCAATGGCTGACGTGAACGTTACCCCCGAAAATGCAGAACAGAGTGTATAAAATACGGTTGTCACATAAATTGCATTAACTGACATTCCAACGTTCTCTGTATACAACAGTAAGCCAGCCATCGTCAAAATTGTACCAGCTTGCGCTAATAATATCGTGCGCTTCTTCGGAAAATTATCTGCTACATAACCTGCTAATGGTGCAACAAGGGCACGAGGTAATATGGAGCAAATCATATTGGTTGCAAAGCTTGTTGCAGAACCTGTCATCGCTAAAATGTACAAGCTAATCCCAAAAGACAACACTTGGGTCCCTAACATGGCAATCATTTTACTGGCTGTAAATGTCCATAAATGATAGGTTGCCTTTTTATATTTCGCCGCTTCATTCATTAAAAAACCCTCCCACTTTTTAACCAAATTTAAAAGTTTAATTTTATTAAACAAAATATACCATAGCTTCCACTTCCCACGCAAGAAAAAGTTTAATATAATTAAACAAAAGGGTCTATCGTTGTTTGAGAAAATGTATGGACTTTACGAAGTTTAGTTATTATTGTTAGTAGTGAAAGAAAGGAGGCGAGGCAGTGGACTCTTTAGGGGCACGAATACGCAAACTACGAAAAGAACGAAAATTAACATTAGAGGCGCTTGCTGCCGATCGTCTAACAAAAGGCATGCTAAGTCAAATAGAAAATGATAAAGCGAAACCTTCGATGGAAAGCCTTGACTACATTGCGGAACGTCTAGGTGTGAAAGCAAGTGAATTACTGGAACAAGTAGCATCCTCTGATATACGCCACCTATTGGAGCAAGTTGAAAGCATGTTTAACGAGGCAAATTTTGGAGACGCAAACAGCCACCAGCAAATCGTTAATGTTATTCAGCCGTACATAGACGATTTATCTCTTAGCTATGAAGCGGGACGTTTGTTATATATTTATGCATATGCGCAGTATGTGGTCGGCTTCACAACATGGGAACAACCGCTTCAACAAGCGCGGCAAATTTTTAAAGAAATCAATTTATGGAGCCATTGGTTTAAAACCTTTATACTCCAGCTTGGCATATTTTCTGAAAATCGTCGCTATAACGACGCCTATCACTGTATTTTACATGTAAAAGAAGAAATTGAGCGAGAAAACTATCAGCTCGATTCACGTGACAAAGGAAAAGTGGCTTATTACATCAGTATTTTTCAGCTAGCCATTGGTGAACATGAAGCGGGTAAACAACTAATTAACGAAACAATTGAGCATGCCCATCAAAATCAATTATTTTCTCATATTGATGATTTGTATCGTATTGGTGCCTATTGCGCCATGATAGATGGTGATTTCCAGCAGGCTGACCATATGATGAAGAAGCTAGAGCAGTATCGTATTTTCGTTGAACATGATGATGTAGATGCCTTTATATACGTTTTAAAAGCCCATTATTATAACAATTATAAAAAAAATTATGAACAAGCATTAGTTGCCATTGAACATTTCAATACCCTTACTGATTCGGCTAAACTTGATAAGAACTTTTATTACGCTGAAAAGGGAAAAGCTTTATATTTACTTGGTCGTTATACGGATTCACTTTCAGTATTTAAACAATTTACAGAGACCCCTATTTTAGTTACGCACCCTTATGATTTGCTGAGTATGAATGAATGCTTATCCTATAAAGCGCTTTGCTATGCACATTTTGGCGAGCTTACAACGGCCTACGAACTTGCTAAAAAAGCCTACATGGATTCCATTGATTTAATCGACCTGCCGTATAAGAAAAAAATTGAGGAAACCTATTTTACGATTAAAGCACAAATTGATGCCAGGCACTAATTAAGGGAATAATCAATGGAAAAAGGACTTGTAGAAAATTCTACAAGTCCTTTTCATTATGCAGATTTATGATGTGCTTTTCTAATTTCTATAATTTTTGAACCGGAGAACAAGATTAAGGCTACCCAAATAATACTGAATGCCAGTAATTCCACATGACTGAATGGTTCCTTATAAAGCACGACGCCTAAAATTAACACGATTGTCGGCGCAACATATTGGATAAAGCCCAAAAGGTAAAGCGGAATATTTTGAGCACCTTTCGCAAATAAAACTAAAGGCACAGCCGTTACGATACCGCTAACAATCATTAACACATCTGTATGGATATTGACATGTAAAAATGACGCTTGGTTGGTTGAAAATAAATAAACATAATACCCTAGTGCAAACGGTAGAATAAACATAGTTTCAATCGCTAATCCTCTCGTTGCATCTAATGTAATTTTCTTTTTCAATACCCCGTAAATAGCGAACGACAGGGCAATTAGAATGGCCACCCAAGGAACTGTACCATAGTTGACCGTTAATATAATAACCGCAATAAATGCAATAGCTGTTGCAACCCATTGGGCACGACTTAACGTCTCTTTAAAGAATACAACCCCAAAAATAACGGACAATAATGGATTAATATAATAGCCAAGACTTGTCTCAATTAAATGTTCGTGCGTTACAGCCCAAATATATAAATACCAGTTCATTGAAATAACAAAAGAAGCACAAGCTAACTGCCAAAAGTTTTTCTGATGTGTCCATAAATATTTTAAATCTGCTAGTAAATCTTTCCGCATTCCAAAAAGTATGACTGCGAGCACTGTAAAGACGAAGGACCAAATAACACGTCCTAATAAAATTTCCATACTTGGCACATGCTCAAGTAGTTTCCAATAAAGTGGGAATGCTCCCCAAATAGCATAGGCGATAAACGCTGCCCATACCCCTTTTTTCTCATTTGACATTGTCTTAAATTCTCCTACTCTTCTTAAATCAATTGCGACGCTCTTGCAGGTCACAACTATAACATTCAATCATAATGTGAAAGAATAGACTAATTATAGGACTTTGACTGGCAACTGTAAATGCACAATTTTACTATGTGCGTATTGTTTTCTGCTAAAAAACCTTGATATTACGCTTTATTTTCACTCTCAAGCTCAGAAATATATTTGCGTACCATACTATAACTAATATCTGGATTAATTTGACGTTTAATACGAATATGAATTTCTTTTATGCCTACCCCCTGCTCTCGTAAATCTCGAATCATCGATTTTAACGGACCTGATAAGGATTCTCTTGACAGCGCTGTATACTTACTAAGCTCAATTAACAAGTCTGTATTTTGGCGACGAAGTTCCTTTAATTCGTCGACAACACAATTATATTCTGTAAGCTTTTTTTGTAACACCGCATTTTGTTGTTGCAACTTTTGCATATCTTCAGTAAGCTTGATGTTTTGTTTTTTTAAAGTTTTTCGCTCTTGCTCCAAGACAACTTGTTTTTCATCTAAATCGCTATGCATCGCATTAAACAATTCTTCCATATGCAATAATTCCTTATAACGACTTTCGGTTAATAGCATCATCGTCTCTGTCGTTTTCACAGCAAATGAGCCATCTTGCATTTTTTCACATGATAATGCTGATAGATCCATTTTATTCATCATTTTTTCTCACTCCATTACTATCCTGTTCTTGTAATGGGATTGCTTTGTTTAACATCTTTCAGCTTCCTTTTATATGATAATCATTCTCATTTATTTTATCATAATGAGAAAAGCACATTTTGTCAAAATAAAAAAGATCCCTTGTTAAATCCAAGGAACCTTCTGCACTAAATTCACCTAAAAAGAAAACGCATAATTCTTTTATTACGATTAAAAACCCAAATACGAATACTTTTGTAAGTAGCCATTATTCCGGTTCAGTCACAGTATTTATTCATTTTCTCGTCTTAGCAATTGAATATCTTGTAACGTTAGGTTTGTTCACTCCATAATCTGGTCATTACTATTTTCTATAATAATCATCTTTCTTCCAATGGCTTTCATTCCTTCTAGCATCCCCTTTTGGAAGCCCACTTTCCTTCATTATTTTAACCCCCTATGTAATTGCCGCTTCCCAGTATGTCACGAAAAATGCTGTTCAATGTGATCATGTCAGTCTGCTTTATCCTTATTCCATTCAAGAGCTTTTCGTTCCATATCTTTCACAAAAGCATCTTTGCCCTCGATATAAGAATCTATATTATAAGGAAATTGGTGGGCTAAATTTTGCTTTAAAGTTCCATACTTCTTCATTTCATCTGGATGGGCTATTAAATAGTCTCGAAAAGCCAGATGCCTTGTGATCTCACAACTCCCAATCTGATAAATGTGAACATGATGTGTGCGATTGTCCCCACCTTTTTGAAAATATCTACGTTGAACAATTCCATTTTCACCTTTAGGGACATACCCGATCTTTCGCATTTCTATATTGTATTGATCGACATTGTGAATATCTTTAACAACAGCCATAATGTCGATTATTGGTTTCGCTTTTAAACCTGGAACAGATGTACTACCTATGTGATAAATCGCTATCATTTCATGTTCAAAAATAACGTTCAGTTTTTCAGCCTCTTCCCTAAACATGTGAATCCAATTCTCACTATATGACCTTATCTCTACCTTTCGCACAACCAATCCCCTCCAAATCATTTTTATTTTATCATAGAATATTTACGTTTAACGTCACACCATTCATTCAATAAAAAAAGAGCTGCATAGGCAACTCTAGGGTCATCCGTATTCTCCTCACTAAAGAAGGTATATCGCTGGATGCTTTTTAAAACTACGCTTGTGCTAAAATTTTATTAATCTGCCCATTAATATTTTCGTTACTTACACCACCGTGGTAACAAATCACAGACGCAATGTCTAAATCTACATATTTCTTTAAAGTTTGTTGTGCAAGTTCTATATCTAGCGTCGTCGGTATATGAATTCCTTGCAATGTTCCATTTTCGCTATACATTGAATCTCCGGCAACAAGTATTTTACTTTGCTTTAAATATAAGCTGATATGACCTGGGGTATGCCCTGGCGTATGGATTACACGGATGCCACCACAATATGGCAATTCTTGATTGTCGTTCAAGAGTTCATCTACTTTTCCCTTTGGTGGATTTGCAATGTGGCCGTCCTTCAATAAAGGTAAATGTCCCTCGATATAAGGCACATCGAGTTTATGGGCGTACACTTTAATGCTAGCATTATCATGCTGCACTAGTTCAGGGAGACTACCAATATGGTCTATATCCTGATGTGTTAAAATCACAACTTTTAGTTTCTTGAATGCCACTCCATGTTGATCCATGGCTACAAGCAAATCTTTCATTTGACCTGGACATCCAGTGTCAATTAAAACGGCCATTTCCTCGTCCCAAATAAGCGTTGGGTAAATGATCTGTCCATTAAAATCAAGTTCTAGACTCGCTACTCCCTTTGATACTTCCATAACTTTGTTCTCCTTTACCATTTGTTTTCACATCCTGCAGAACAGACGGTTTGCGCCAAAATAACGTACGCAATGTTTCAAAATTCACTAAAATCGTACCCGCAATGATTGTCACAGTACCTATGGCTGTTAGCCAAGAAATATATTCTTGATAAAAGAGTACACCTAGAATAACAGCGATTAATGGTGAGATGTACAGCCATGTAGACGGAAAAACAGGATTTGTTCGTGACACCAGCCAATAATAAATACTATGACCAATCATCGAGCCAACAATCGTTAAATAAAGAAGAGAGCCAATTGAAGATGGACTTATAAAATAGTCAAGCTCAATATTCTCGATAAAGAAAGATAAAATGAGTAATAGCATACCACCATGTATCATTTGCGCTGCGTTTAAAGCAATCGGTGATGTAGTACTATATTTTTTAATCACATGTTTCGTATAAATCGTGCCGGATGCATAAAAAACTTCTCCAATTATAATGGCGATACAACCGACCATCCACAAAGGACTAACCTCAATCGAAAAACTAGGTAAGATCAACAACGTGACACCTATCATTCCAACAACGCAACCAATAAATGCGTTTCGATGTCCTTTTTGCTTTAATATGAATGTCTGAATAACGATAATCAGCATCGGACCTGTAGCAGATAAAACAGCTGCTATACCTGATGTCACATACTGTTCTGCCCAGTATAATGCGGCAAACGTCCCGAAGGTTAAACCTAAGCCTGTAAATAACATCTCCTTTCGAAATAATAAACTGATTGTCGCTTTTTTTCTCCATACCATATAACTAAAGAGCAGCAAACCAGCTATACTAAAGCGCAGTCCCGCTGAAAAAAATGGCGGTACACCTGCATCCACACCAATTTTAATCGCTAAAAATGTCGTACCAAAAATTAAACACATAAAAAAGTAATTCATCACAATCATATAAGACCCCTCCTCTTTTTCTATCATAAGAGAAAGAAGATAGAACAGATTGAAAAACATAGAACAGTTTGCATTAAGTCATGGTACAATCATGTTGAATGGGAGGAATCGATGTGAGCAAAGCGTTTCAACATGGAGATTTTCTTTTTGAGAAAGTATATGATTATGTACTGCACCGAATAGAGCGTAACGAATGGAAAGCGCATGAGAAGATTCCTTCTGTGCGACATTTAGCAACTGAAATGAATATGCATCGATTAACCGTATTAAAGGCGTATCGATTACTCAAACAACACAATAAGATTTATGTAAAAGATAAAGTAGGCTATTTTGTCCAAGATAAAGTGTCTGAAAATTTCAACTTCAAAGACCAAGAAAGCCCAATTATTGCAGCTTATGTCCCTTCAAATCAATTATCCGAAATTCATCAATCAGCTGTTGCCTATCATTTTTCACAGGCATTAATTGATCCAAATCTTTTACCTAATCATTACTTTTCAGATTACGTAAAAAAAGTGTTTGACCTTTATCCAAAAGTACTTGCAACTTACTCGACGGTGCAAGATGATTTAGAGCTACGTGAAGCACTTATTCAATATTTTATCGGTCAATATAAAACACATCTCACTGCAAATGAGCTATTCATTACATCTGGCTCTCAGCAAGCGATTCACTTAGTCGCTCAAACTTTTATAAAGCCAAGAGACGTCGTTTTATTTGAACGCCCAAGTTACAGTGCTGCCATTGATATTTTTAAAGCACAAGGAGCTGACATTGTCACGGTGGAAATCCATCCTGGTGGGTATGATTTACAGCAGGTTGAATACTATATGAAACAATACAAACCACGGTTATTTTATGTTAATCCAACATTTCACAACCCAACTGGTTTTACTGTACCTAGCGAGCAGCGCAAAAAATTAGTGGCATTGGCTGAACAGTATCGTTGTCTAATTATTGAAGACGATGCCTATCACGATATCTATTTTGACTGTGCCCCACCACCACCTATTTACACATACGACACTGCAGGAACAGTTATTTATCTTCGAAGCTTTTGCAAATATATTTCACCAGGTTTAAGAATTGCCGCCGTTATTTGTCAATCTTCCTTAATGAATTTACTGTTAACAGAAAAGTCACTTGCAGATAATGGTTCCCCACTACTCAATCAAAAAATTTTCCTCCATTACTTTTCTTCTTTAAGATTACAGCAACATTTGGAGAAAATTCGTATCGCCCTCCAAATACGAAAGGAAATTATGGAGGAAGAACTAGCAGGAACAGGGTGGCACTGGATAAGTCCTAATGGTGGTTTAAATTTATGGGTGCAGCTCCCTGAAAATCTACCACCTGACTTACTATTTACAAAATGTATAGAACAGTCGATTTCCTTTGTACCAGGTCCAGTTTGTGATTCATTAAAGCAATCATCGTCGTGGATTCGTTTAAGTTATTCTTATGCAAATGAAAAACAAATAAAGGAAGGGATTAAAAGATTGATTGCAGTAGCGCAATCCCTTACTGAGTGAGCTTGAATGCTGAACCTCGGGCTTCTTATTCATTATAAGAAGATAGTGTTACTAAATTAAAAAAACTCAACTAACTATTTAAGTTAGTTGAGCTTCAGTTATTTTCAATCTTCCTCTTGTCTTAATGCTTGAATTTCCTCAACTGTTAAGTTTGTTAACTCCATAATCTCATCATTGCTATTTCCTTTACCAATCATCTTTTTTACAATAGCTTTCATGCCTTCTTGAAAGCCTTCTTGGATACCTTTTTGAATCCCTTTCTCTATTCCTTCTTGCATCCCCTTTTGAAAGCCCTCTTTCCTTCCTTTTTCAATCCCTGCTTGTTCACCATGATATTTAGCATCATCGATTAGCGCCGTTTGATCAATGATATATTTAACTCGTGATTCATATGCAATAATGGATTCCGGATCTTGACTTAGTTCTTGCCACGCTTCAAACGCTTCACGTAACTTGATGTCTTTCATCGCTAATTCCTCCAATACTTTATAGATATCTTCATAGACTTTTTGTTTACGACGATCTACCATCCCAAGCAATAATAACCATTTGGCAAGCATATCTTCAATTGGATTTAGTTCTCCCATTAGCCACGCCTTTAAAAATTTATCCATTTCGATAAAATGAATTTCTAATACATCATCTGATGGTTGTACCCGCTGTAGAGTCGTTTTTTCATATAAACGATAGATACTATGAAAATGCGCATGCTCTTTAAATAAGGTAAAATCACAAATATTAATCGTAATCGTTGGGTTCAATGTATGATAACCATTACCCCTATGTAACTGCGAATTGTAGAGTCTTGACCAATAATATAATGTTCGTTTAAACATATCATTTTTATTCGTTAATTGTATTTCGATATTAATATAGTCTTCATTTTGAGTTTTCACAACAATATCTAACCGTGATTGTTTATCTTCTTTATACTCTCCACCAACTTCTTGGTTAATAAACGTCACTTCTTTGATTGTATTTCTACCTGTACGCTGTAATAGTGCATTGAGAAATCCTATCGTCAGTGATTTATTACGTTCACTGCCAAAAATCCGTTTAAAAGCAAAATCAATCTTTAAATCCATTAGGTTTTTAAGTGGTATTCGACTTAAAATTTGAGATTCCATACCGTATCAACCCCTGTTAAAAAATAAAATCATGCTGTTCTCTTTCATTAGATATTGGCCAAATTCTTTTAAAAAATAGGAAGCATTACCGTTTCTCTTTATATCTCTGTGCCATATGATAATCATTCTCATTTACTTAATCATAATGAAAAAAGCCAATTTTGTCAAAATAAAAAACTCCTTGTATTAACGTGAGAAGCCTAAGGGAATTTGAGGTAAAAGTAAAAGCCACTCCCAATTTAGGAATGGCTTATTTATTTCTATTATCCATCGAAGATATCGTGTTAAAAATTGAATTTAATTTTTAATTTGCATGTAACTCGTCCATAAAAAATCTTCACCAAATAAATCCTGTGATTCAGCCATTCTTTTCATTCTTCTAAAATCTTTAATATAAAAATCCTTTGCAAATATTTCTTTTAATCTTTCTTCTGTATAACCTATACCGCCTTTTAAAGTTCTTTCTTTATAAACATCCCAATCAGATGTATTGGCAGCTCCATCCGTATTAAAGCAAACAATCCCAAAATGTCCGTCTTTTTTGAGTGCTTTTTTTATGAAGTTTAAATACGTTAAACGACGATGAGGTGGCAAATGATGAAACAATCCACAATCGTAAATAAAATCGTACGAATATGACTCAAATTCAAAATCAAAAAGAGAAACACACTGAAAATTTATCTTTAGTCCTTCTTCATTCGCCCTTTCTTTTGCCCACATAATCGCTTTTTCAGATATATCTAAAGCACTTACATGACAGCCTTGCTGAGCCATATAAATAGCATTTCTCCCAGGACCACACCCTACTTCTAAAACCTTTTGAGGTGAAAGTCCTTTACTAAAATATTCTGCTAAGTTTTCATCAGGTCCTTTAACTTTAAAAAAAGGAATATCTTTATTCCTCTCTTCATAGAAATTTTCCCAAAACCCCTTAGGTTCCCTTAATAAATCATCTAACATTTCTAATAAATCTTCATAATCTAATATTCTTTTCTCCACCTTGATTCCCCCCAATCAATCTAATTTTATTTTACCAATCCATTAGATTCCCCTTGTTACAGCAACGTTAAATTCACTTTAAAATGTAAAATTGGCAGTGTGAATACCAAAGCGAAAATGCATTTAAATAGCATTGGTTGTTGATTGACAACGTTAAATATCTATTTTAGACTTATTACATTACTTGGAAGAAAAATGTTGTAGGAACTACTTTAACTCTTTACACGATGCTGTACTTTTCTGTATTAAATATTTTTCCGTAACACTTGTAACAATACCGTAACTTTTATTTGTCTCGTTAGTTAAAGTCCACTAAAACCGGAAATCTAATTGCCTTTTATCCTCGATTGTGTATTCAGACTAGAATTAGCTAGAAAGTTTGGTTTTTATAACTTTTTTATCAATAAGCAACAATACTGACAACACTGCCACACTAATAATCACTAAAAATAGAAAAGACAAGTAAAGCGTCATAAAACCCGTAAATGTCTCATCAAACTTCAAAAGATTGACATCTGAGTCATACACCCCTCCCATAGAAATATATCTAGCAACTTCAAGATAAACAATGTGGAAGATAATACTCATCCATAGTGTTCCTGTATACTTTCTATATAACTGTAGAGCAATGCCAAAAATGAAAAGTAATATAAAATAAGCGATAGATAAATCAATTGGTTCATTAAAGAATATGAAATCCATGGCAATCACCATAATTGGCACACAGATGAAAAGTAAAGGCTGCAAAGTCAATGAGACGATAAAGTGAAATTTCTTCTGCAGCTCTTCAAATATTAGCCCACGGATAAAAACTTCTTCTGGAAATGCTTCATACATAAATGCTGTTACTGAATTAATCAAAATGGCAATAATAACATTTGATGTCAAGTTCAAGCTGACATTTTCTATACCACCTAATAAATAAGCTGTTAAAATACCTAAAACAAGTAAAATAAAAGGCAAGGCAATTCCTACGATTAACTTAGATGATGATTGCACACCTTTTAAACCAATAAATTTAAATATGTCTCGGTTTTTTCTCTTAATTACAAATAGTACTAAAAGCGTTAACCCAGTAAAAATCATCCCTTGTATTAACATAGCCATTTGACTATCCATACCATGAGTTTCTATCAAATATCGTCCGACATTCCCTGATAAAAAGAGAAATAGTGATACGAGTACAAAGTACAAAAGCAATCGACTAAACCTAAATTTTGAAGAACTCATTTAAACGCCTCCTTTATAATAATGCTATCTATTACGTATCAGCCAAGTTTATAGTTTCAATTTTCTTTATATTTTGGATAAAGCTTAATTCTACTATCGCCATCTAAAATTAAAGGTGATAATGTTGCTTATCACCTTTAATTCTTAACCAAAAAAATCCATTTTGACTTTTAATCAAAATGGATTTTTTCAGTATATTTAGATATATTATTGTGCTACATAACCGCCATCAATCACAACAGCTTGTCCTGTAACGCTCTTCGCTCGATCGCTTGCTAAGTATAGGGCATAGTCTGCAATTTCGCTGACATCTAATAATTTTTTCTGTGGTACTTGCGCTAAAATAATATCTTCAAGTGCTCTGTCTTCTGGAATATTACGTGTTTTAGCTAAGTCTGCAATTTGACCACGCACAAGTGGTGTATCTACATAACCAGGGCATAAAGCATTGACAGTAATACCATGTTTAGCACCTTCGATAGCCGCCACTTTCGTTAAGCCGATGACTCCGTGTTTTGCACTGTTGTAAGCAGCTTTACCAGCAAACCCAATTAAACCATTTATTGATGCAATATTGATAATACGTCCAAAACCTTGTTCTTTCATAATCGGGAATACGTTTTTAATTAAAATAAATGGAGCTACTAACATAATTTTTTGCATTAACTCAAATTTTGCAGTTGGAAATTCTTCAATTGGAGAAACATGTTGTAAACCAGCATTATTAATCACAATATCAACCGAACCAAATGTGTCCTTAGCCGTTGTCACTAAGTTTTGAAGTTCTTCTTCACTAGTAACATCCGCTTTTACACCAATTGCATTTAACCCTTCATTTTTTAGAGAGTTAGCAGATTCGACTACCATTTCTTCATTGATATCAGAAAGAACTACTTTTGCACCGAATTGAGCGAAACGTTTACCGATTTCAAAACCAATTCCACGGCCAGCTCCTGTAATAATCACTACTTTATTTTCTACATTAATAAATTCAGACATACTAAATTCCTCCTTAAATTTTCCAAACTAATTTCTTTTTTTAAACAAGACCTATTGCAGCCAAGATAATACCTGCGATCAAAGCAATTGTAGGAATTAAAAATGCTACAACAAAAACATCTTTATACGTGTCTTTATGTGATAGACCCGTAACGGCAAGTAATGTTAGTAATGCGCCATTGTTAGGGAAAATTGATGCCCCTGATGCTATAGAAGCTATTCTGTGTAAAGCTTCAGGACTAATCCCTGTTGTTTGAGCGACGTTATTAAACGTATCTCCTAGCGTAGAAAGAGCAATACCCATACCACCAGAAGCAGAACCTGTGATAATGGCCATAATTTGAACAGCTAAACCTTCAGCGATTAATGGATTATCAGAAATGCCAAGTAGCCATTCAGTGATATGATCAAATGCAGGCACAATAGCAATAACAGAACCAAATCCTACTGCTGCACTTGTATTTAAAATGGCCATCACTGAGCCCTTACCACCGTCATTAATCGATGGTATGAATTTTTTATAATCCTTGACGTTAAGAATCATGATACATAAGACCCCAACTAATAAAGCAATAACCGCCTCTAACTTGATTATATTTAATAGAACAACTACAACGACTAGTGGAATCAATGAAATAATCCAATGCGGAACTTTCTCATCTTCTTCCGTTGCAATGTCTGTACTATTGTCAGGTTCTGTATACCCTTCACCTTTAGCGGCAAAACTTTTTGCTCTAAATGCTAACCATAGGTACCCTCCAACAGCCATTATGAGTGCGGCAACAATCCCGATAATTGATCCTGATGTAGGAGAAGTTTTGAAGTAATCCATTGGAATCAAGTTTTGGATTTGTGGCGTACCTGGAATAGCCGTCATTGTAAATGTAAATGCGCCAAGTGCAAATGTAGGGACAAGCAATTTTCTTGAAACATTTGCTTCTCTAAATAATTGTAGTGCAATTGGATAAATAGCAAATACAACAACAAATAAACTAACACCACCGTAAGTAAGTAACGCAGCCGCGATTAGTACACCAAGAATTGCTCTCTTTTTCCCAATCAACTGCGTAACCTTTTGGGCTACGGATTTTGCAGCGCCCGTATCTTCCATTAATTTTCCGAACACTGCCCCTAATAAGAATATAGGGAACCAACTTTTCACGAAATTAACTAACCCCTGCATATACGTACCTGTATAGGTATCAAGTACATCCAATCCGTTCAGCAGTGCTACAACACCTGCTGCAAGCGGCGCAACCCAAATAATAGACCAACCAAGATATGCTAAAGCCATTAATAGCACTAGGCCAATAATAATACTTAACAATACGTTTCACCTCTTTTCATACAGCTAATACTTTTTATAAACCATTCAATAAGATATAATTATCAAAAAGTATTAAATTTATCTGACCAATGTATACCTTGGTCAAATGGGTAAACTTTTGCAAACCGCCAAGCATTCACGCCTCGCACACACTATCATTCCAAAAAATTTAAACATTATTCAGATTAAATTTAGCTAAGTCATTATTAATTGGAACGTATTGAATTTTCTAAGATGCGAAACAGAGTTTGTTACAAAAGTTTGAACATTAATGTTATATCCGAATAAAGTATAACGCTGACGAATTTATTAGTAAAACGAATAATAGGAATAACATTAATGAATAAAAGGAATAAATAGGTGTTAATATGGAACTACGTGAATTGAAATTATTTTTAGAAGTATCAAATTACAATAGTTTTACAAAGGCTGCTGAACATACTTTCTTATCCCAATCAACCTTAAGTAAAGCGATTAAAAAGCTAGAAGAAGAATTGCAATTAGAGTTATTTGATCGGTCAACAAGACATATGCAACTAACTGAAGCAGGAAAAATTGTGTATAAACAAAGTCAAAAAGTGTTCGAGGTTATAGAGGATCTAAATGTGCAATTAGATCAATTTCGAGAAGTCGCAACAGGTGAAATTAAACTTGGTATTCCCCCACTCATTGGGACATTATTTTTCTCTGAAATCGCCCGCAATTTTGAAGAACGGTTTCCAGAAGTATCTTTAGTGTTAATTGAACGTGGAGCTAAAGTGATTAATCAACTGGTCGAGGAAGGTACGGTGGATATAGCGATTGTAGTCTTACCCGAAGATGAATCTAAATTTAATATTACGCCATTTATCCAAGATAATTTTGTATTATTTGTCCATGAGGAACATCGACTAGCCCATAAAAAAAGTATTAAGCTCAAAGATTTAAAGGATGAAAAGTTTATCGTTTTTACAGAAGATTTCGCTTTGCATGATTATATTATCCATGTATGTGAAGCCGCTGGATTTACGCCAAATATTGCCCTAAAAAGCTCCCAGTGGGATGTAATGATCGAAGTCGTTGCATCGCAATTAGGTGTGACGATTTTACCTAATTCCATTTTTAATAAACAAACGAATAAAAATGTAAAAATTATACCGATTGAAGAGCCCGAATTATTTTGGCGACTAGGCGTCATTACGAAAAAAAATGCCCATAAACCGTTGGCATTAAGAGAACTACTGAACCTATTACCGACTTTGGAATTTTCAGCTTTGCAAAATTTTAAAGGAAAATAATTTTTTCATCAAAAGAGATAAAGTGTTAGATTGACTGCTATCAATCTAACACTTTTTTATTGCGCAGTTGTTATCCGCTTCGAAGGTGCTTTTCACTCAGTACAGTAAACCGCAACTCTTGCTAACCCGTGGAATGCCCTAGTCTTACGCTGTGTGTGTTCTTAAGCAGGAGTCACCGCCTTTACTATAGAATAGGCAATGTTTTTCACATTTTTCTTAGCTGAATTTTACCAAAATCGATGGACCTCTATTTAAGATTTTAAGGTTATGTCCCTGCCTCTAATTATCTTTTCGTATTTCTTGACCATTTATTTCTGACATGTTTTAATCAAAAATAAATAGGCAAAAGAATATGTGCTCGATCGCTCCCGTCCTAATAAACCCCGACTATTAGGTGAAATTGAGACTTTGAATTTGTGAGATCATAAGATTTTTCACTCCCTTAATTAGATAAAATAATCCAATAAAGGTGAAGAAAATGGTACATAAACAGAAATGGCGATGTAAGGAAAAGCGAAATTATCTGAAAAGTGCCGGAGAAACATTTATACTACTTCTTAATATGGTTTGGAAATCCGGACCCCTTCTAACACTATGCATAGCTATTTTTATTGTAGTGGATGCCATCATCCCTATCATTCAATTATATTTTTCCAAAAAAATAATCGACGGTATTGTTGAAGCAAATGAATTTTCACATACAGAGTTATGGGCTTTTGCTTATGCCATCAGTTTAATTATTCTAAGTATAGTAAAAACTTTAGAATCATGGGTGAAAACAATACTTGCGGAACGCTCCATGATTACCGTTAATAGTTTTTTGCTTGATGCTTTTGAACGTATTCCAGGGATGCGTTTTTTCGAAGATCGCCAGTATAGAGATAGACTTGAAACACTACGAGATCACGCTACTTGGTTACCTTTCCAATTGATTAGTATTAGTGCAAATCTTATTACTGCAATACTTTCATCGATTGGAATCATTTTAGTTTTCGTCTATTTTTCACCAGTGCTTGCTTTACTACTTGTTCTATCCACTGCTCCTTTTGCTTTTGTACAAAACCGTTACAACGAGATGGAATGGGACTATGCTAAAGAGTATGCACCGTTAAGAAGGAAAATAGATTATATTAGGAGTTTATTACTGAGCAGACGTTCGGCAAAGGAAGTCCGCTTATTTGGTTTAGGTAATTTCTTTCATAACATGTATAGTACAACTTTTGCACATCTATATCGTATCTTTTGTAGAATTCAAAAAAACGGTTCTTATAGCACTGTATTAACTAGTTTATTATCAGGGATAGGATCAGGTGTTGGTTACTTTTGGATATTAATGAAGAGCGGTTCCGGCAGTATATCTATTGGAGATTTTGCTTTGTACTTAGGTGCCGTATTTCAATTATCTGTTGCTATGAGAGATATTGCTAAAGAAGGCGCGGATACGATTGATTTATGGCGAATGGGAAAAGATTTTATTCTTTTTATGAAAGCTGAAAAGGATATCAAACTTTCTTCTAAGCCAGAGCCAATTGCTAGTGAAGGTGCCCTATCTATTGAATTCAAAGATGTTTGTTTCCGCTATCCATATCAAGAATCAGTTCAAGAGGATTTCCGCTATCAACAATCTGAGGAAGACTTAGAGGAAACAGAAGAGGAAGATTTCTATGATGAGCCTGATTGGTATGAAGACTTTAATGAAAATGAATTTGAAAAGAATAACCAAGATCAGATATTAAACAACGATAAAGAAAATATTGAGAGTTCTGAATATGTTTTAGATCATATTAATTTCTCTGTCTCTCCGGGTGAAAAAGTTGCAATTGTAGGTGCAAATGGTTCTGGAAAAACTACACTTATCAAATTGCTTTGCCGTTTTTATGAATTTAATCAAGGCGAAATTAAAATAAACGGTATTGACATTCGCAACCTTGATGTAGACGAGCTAAGGAAGCATATCTCAGTAGTATTTCAAGAGTTTGGTCGATATGACATGTCAATAAGGGAAAACATTGCTCTTGGTGATTTAAGCGCTCTGCATAATGAAGATAAAATCAACCACGCAGTACGCTCAGCAAAATTGGAAAAAACAATTGCTGAATTAACCGAAAATCTTGAAACAATGGTTGGGCCAGAATGGGGAGGCATTGACTTTTCAGGAGGACAATGGCAAAGGATTGCCTTAGCTAGAGCGCTTATGAGACAGGCTGGATTAATGATTTTAGACGAGCCATCTGCTGCTTTGGATATAAGAGCAGAATATGATATATTCCAACAGTTTAAAAAACTTACACATGGTAAAACAGTTATTATGATTTCACATCGCTTCAGTACGGTGAGGATGGCCGACCGTATTCTGGTACTGAAGAATGGCAAGATTGTTGAAGAAGGAAGTCATGAAACTCTTCTCAAACAGAATGGAGAGTATGCCAAAATGTTTCGCCTACAAGCCAAATCTTTTCAAGGGAAGGATGAGGCCATTTGCTAAAAATAAAACGTGCTATTAAAAAATTATCTGAAACATCTTCTGTAATTTTATATGGTTTAAACTTATTCTGGCAATGTGACAAACTTAAAACATGCTCCCTATTCTTCATAATATTATTAGAATCTTTACTCGGCCCGTTCCTAATTTGGTTAAGTGCTAAGATTATTGATGAAATTACACTTACTCCCTTTAATTTATTCTCTTGGAACACGGTAGTATGGATAGCTTTAATTTATATTGTCTTTACTTTACTAGTCGACGCTCTTCAACCATTAGTTGAAATGCAAAAGCGACTGTTTACCTTTAAACTTCAAGCTCATATAGATAGATTACTCATTACAAAGGCTTTATCCATTCCAGATATTGCACCTTTTGAACAAGCATCTTACCATACTAGAACTCAAATTGTTCGTTATAATGAGTATTTTGTTAATATGTGGATAACCATTGTCTCACAATTCTTGAGTGGTGTTGCTTTGATTATTGCGGGAAGTACATTAATCGGAACGTTTGCACCTTGGGCACCAGTATTATTCATTCTCTTATCTTTTCCTAAAATGTATTTGGAAGCAAAAATTAATAATTTGACTTTTGAAGGACGTGAAGAGATTCAAGAGCTAAGGCGGCGAGCAGAATATTATCTATGTACGCCTCTTATGCCTGAAACGGCAGGCGAGATGAAAGTATATAATCTTATCCCCTTTTTCAAGTCCCGTTACAGTACTACTGCCAAACATTTACTACACACTATTTCAAATGATCAAAAAAAGCTGACTCTTCATCAGTTTATTTGGTCCCTTCTACAGTCATTGGTTGCTGGAGGTATTCTAATTTATATTGTACGGCAAGCTCTCCAAGGTCAGTTAACCTCTGGAGATATACTATTGTTTATCGGAGCCATCATTCAATTCAATGAAGGTACAAATGAATTATTTGCAGTATTTGCAATTGGCCCAAGAGAAACTAAACATTTAAGAAAGATTGTTTCTTTCTTAACAAGCGAAAACAACATGAAATCAGGTAATTTATTACTTAATGAAACTATAAACAAAGGATATGAATTTAATAAATTAACATTCAGCTATAATGGCGAAAAAGAAGTATTAAAAATTGATGACTTACAAATTCCAAAAGGTAAAATAACAGTATTAGTTGGTGAAAATGGATCGGGTAAAAGTACTATCATTAAGTTGCTTTTACGATATTTTGATCCAAATGAAGGAACCATATACTTCAATACATTACCATTAAGTTGTTATGATATTGAGAATTTCAGATTAAATTCAACAGCAGTCTTTCAAGATTTTCTTCGATATGAAATGAACTTGAAATCAAATATAGGCGTAGGCAATATTTCTAAGTTTGATGACTTAAGCAGTATTAAAAAGGCTGCTTTCCTTGGAGGGGCTAGTCAATTTTTACATAAGCTTGAAAATAAGTATGATACTGAACTTGGAAGGCTATTTGGTGGAAGAAATCTATCTGGAGGCGAATGGCAACGTATTGCTCTTTCTCGTGCATTTATGAGAGATGAGTCAGCAAATCTACTTATTTTTGACGAGCCTACATCTGCATTAGATGTTTTTATTGAAGAAGAGATTTTCGAAACATTACGTAAATTAACAAATGGAAAAACTGTAGTTATTGTTTCACATCGACTTAGCACCGCCCGCTTTGCTGATAACATTATCTTTTTAGATAAGGGAAAAGTCGTAGAAACTGGTACTCATGATGAGTTAATGAATAAGCAGGCACATTATGCTGAGTTGTATATGTTACAAGCTCAGAAATATAAATGAGTCTACAACTCATGCTCGCCATCCATTTTCACATAGTTTTTTAATCAAGTTTATGAAACTTAACATGTTTGAATCACAAAAATAAGCAAGAGAACGATAGCACAAAATGTGTGTTTATAGGGAGCGCTACCCCTTCCTATAAACACACATCAATGTAATATTTAATTATTATTCATCTCTCCCCTCATATTTTTCCTACTTAATTAAAATGGCTTATAACAATTAAGTTAAATGTTATTTATTCTTAGTCAAGATTCCTTTTTCCCTCTTGTCTAACGTTTAGAAAACGCTTCATCATATGATCACAAATAAAGAAAACCGTAACATAAACAAATGCCATCAATGTGTAAACGAAAAATAATTCTATATCCCATTCTGTTAACAGTAAAAGCACACAAACACAAATTAATCCACAAGCAAAATGTTCTATAAAAGCAAGGAAAATATGTTTCGTTCGTAATTCAATCACCATGGAAACCAAAATGCCAATAGTAAATAGTATTGGAACAGAAATAATACTCACGCCAAGCCCGATTGCGAAATAAGAGTTCGTAAAATCGTTAAAGAAAATAGGTACGATAAAGTAACATACGACCGCTGTGACAAAAGCTGCTAACAATTTTCTGTTTAACATATTTTCACTCCTTCACATACATCTGTAAGTACATATCATTAAATGTTATTCGCATCTAACCATTTGATTCAACTAAAATTCTAATTAAAATACAATAAAAGGAGGTTGTAACGTGAAAGATTACATCATAATAATGCTTTCTATCCTTCTATTATTTACTATATTTTTTATCATTCAAAAAACTTATACTATTCCATCAAACGTCAGTGCAATAACTGCTAGTATTCAACAACATTTAGAGGAAGAGATTTCATCGATTAAAGAGTATGGCATCTCACAATCAACTTCAAAGATTGTTATTTTTGAGTATGGTAATAAAACGGGATATGCCGTTTTCAAAGAGAATTATTTTAATAAAAAATTAAAAATGATATTTGTAAAAATGAATATTTTAGATAAGAATATCAATATCATTCATACTAATCGTGGTAACTATATTCTTGTAAGTGGCAACTATCATGAGAAAATGGATTATATAGTTGTAAATAAAGGCAATACGAATCATTTATTTGAGGTTACACTATTTAAAGAAAACATTGGAAATTTATATATCACACTCGAAACTATTCCTCGAAAGTTTACTGACACGATGCTAAATGATTTAACGCTTTACAATAAGGATAATAAGCAAGTTCATTAGAATATCTGCCAATATCCTCAACTACCTAAAAATTTCATATTAAGTTCTCCAAGCTAGTTTTTATAAAAGATTAATATTAAAGCACTTATATGTTGAAAATAGAATCCTCAACTACTGCTCTTTACTTTATTCTTAATAATTGGATAAAAAATAAATAGAACTAAGTAGCCTACAAAGATTGCCGAAGCGCTTATTATGTAATGATTTAAATTCCCATAATGTCCATTTATATTCAGTTGTAGGACAGCTAAGAGAATACTTGCCACAATACAAAATAAAGAATAGTTAAGCCATGCTCCTTTAACTGGCACAAATCTCATAACTCTTAAAGTTGTATATCCAAAAATAATGGCAAATAACATGAATTTCATATGAACATTCCCCCCACTCCTATTATCTTCATCAAGTAACCCAACAACATTGATCGTTCCATATCTATTTAGTTGGTTTGCTTTTTATAAAGCATGAGGCAAATGACACCATTACGCCAAAAAGTGAAACGAGCAGTCCAAATGTTGTTCCTGCACCACTTCCTACTAGAATCAGAGCTAAACCAAAGATTGTGATAGAAACGCCTAAAAGTGATAATTTCATATTACATTCCTTTCTTCCACATACTATAGTTGTAAAGTAATTGGAGGGAATAGCATATCAGTAAAATTACCGATAATGTTATAAATATTTTGAAATTCCAATCTGATAAATAATAAAGTATAACCGTACAAATAATTATCAAAGGAAGATTTAGTAGATCACGAATTACCCTGCGTCTGTAAGATAATTTAAAATAATTGATGGCAAAACCTTTATCCACCTTCTCTTGCCGATTATATATCTTTGCAGAAATTAAGCATACAGTTATAACTATAATTGGTAAAACGAACACTTCAAATATCAATATCAATTCCCTCCAAACTATTATCGAGCTCCCATGACCTTTCTCACACGAATAATTTCCTTATTTTTTATCTATTTCTTTTATACATTTAATTATACCCTATAACGAATTCAATAAAAAAACTCCTCAAAATTTGGGGAGTTTTTAGCTATTCTAATTTTGCAATTGTGTTATTTCTAATCCTCTTTTTGCTTTATTTCTTTTATACATGAAAGTAAATAGTTTTATATATTGTCCGACAAGTATAGCATTTAAAACGGTACCTTCTCGAATAAACATAATTTTTCCGGCTAAAATGAGTCCGAAAATTAATGCTAAAGCAAGTAACGTCAAATCAAAACAAGTTTTAACATTGCCCCACTTAAAGCCTGTCCTTAGCTGTACGGCGTTAACGAAATTGTCTATTGGCATAAGCACAACTTCAGATTGCAACATTAAAAATACACCAAAGGCTAAAAAAGCATCTCCAATAACAAGTGTTAGAAATTTCGTCCAATACTCTGGGAATTCTAAATAAGTAAATGTAATTGATAAATTAAAATCAAGGAATACTGCAAATATCGCCGAAGCAACCAACCCCATAATATGGTATAACTTAAAGCCTTTTCTATACACTAAAAATGCTAGCACTAACATTATGCATTCTAAAATAAAATTCGCCTTTCCCTGTGTCAACCAATCAAAATGTACAACAAACACTCTCTGAAAGGCACTTTGTGGTGAAATTCCTATCCCAGCAGTAATTGCTAAACTAACACCGATGGACAAAATATAAATGCCAATGATATAAACAATCCATCGTTTTAATAAACTATTTCTATCCGATTTTACGCCTTCATTTTGCATAAAAATCCTCCCTTTTCCCCTTAAGAAATTTTCATAGCACTACTCAATCGTTTACTATCCTTGGTGGAACATTTAGCATTGTCCTGCATCTTGCTAGATATTTTTTTCACTACTCTTTAGATGGCAATGTGGCTTTATTTCATAAGGCGGAAACGGTGCAGAGAAATAAATAGACTTAACAGTTTATTCACTACCGGTTCCCCTTCGTTGCGATTCCCCATTTCTTCCAAAGCGGCGTCAATAGCATCTGCGCTATTCGTTAATTCATCGACAGTCATATTCGCCATCGCACCATAAATTTCAAGTGGCATAACACTCTTAATGGCTTTATTATCTGTTACAATACAAGCTCCTGAATAGTTATCAACTTCTTGTGCACAGAAGCACATCTCCTCACTGTCCTGCCCGACTACAACGAAATACGGTGATGGCGCTGACCAAAACGTTGCTACTGCACCATGTTCAACATAGACACCTTTAAATAATCCATTCACGACATGGCGTTTTCCATCTGCATACCGTTGGATAACAGACAGGCGACTTAATTTCTCGCCTTGATACTCTGGAACAACCTTACCATTTTCCAGTGGTACCCAAATTTCTTGATAAAACTTTTCATGGCCTCGCCCGTAAACATCAAATAAATACACTTTTGCTTTAGCCCCATCTTCAGAAATTTCAAACGGAACAATATCTAATTCAGCTGATGTTAAGTCGTTTAATCCTTGAACAGCCTTTGTACACATAGCAGAGTAGTCTATTTCTACTTTCTTTAATAATTTTTTATCTTGTGCAATCAATTCACCATCCTTAAATACATAAAGCGGATTTATTTTTGATAAACTGTCCGTCAAGACAATATCAGCAAATCGTCCAGGTGTTAAAGAACCAATTTGATCTTCCATGTGATAGGATTTGGCTGTATTTAATGTAGCCATTTTGATAGCCTTAATCGGGCTAATCCCCATCTCTGTACAGAGGGAAATAATCCAATCCATATGTCCCATTTTAAGCAATCTTTCAATGGAGATATTATCTGTACACAGCATAAAATTATCTGTTGGAAATTTACGATCTACGATTGCACGAAGCAATGTTTTGATGACTTCACTGCTACCGACGCCAAACTTAATTTGGGTTGGAAAACCGTAACGAATGCTTTTCTCAATATCGTCACCATTCCAAACGTCATGATTATTAGATGTACCAATAGCGGGCAAATAATTTAAGATCATATCTGGAAGGGCAGTTAAGCCCCAATGCCCATTCATGAATCCCCCTTTTTCTCTCACCCAGGAAGCTTTTAGGAAATCATCCTCATCCCCTTTGCTATAAGTAAAATGTTCAAATTCCCCTAACCCGATAACCGGCTCCATAGCTAATACTTCCTTTGTTACCGATGCAGCAACTTTCTTACCAGGGGCAAATGCATATAATCTGTAAGGTAATTTTTCATAATCACTGAACAGACCTTCAGCCGCTTTTACGCCATCTTCACCTGCTGCACTTAAAAGATCTAGCATTTCTGCAAATATAGTTGTTGTGCCATTCGGGACCATTGCCTCACCAAGTGCGACCGGATGCGCTAGTTGAGATTCAAAATGCAAATGGGCATCAATAAGTCCCGGTATAGCATAAAGTCCTTGTCCATCGAAGATATCCTTCACTTTGGCTATAGATTCATCAGGATTTAAAGCTACAATACGTTGATCATAGATTAGTAAAGACCCATGATAGACCGTTTCTCCGTATACATCCAAAATGTTCACATTTTTAATAAGGAGGTCTGCTTCCTTTCTGCCATTTAAAATCTCATAAATATCTCGGACTTTTTCAAGATGATTTGTTTCTATTTGTTTCATAGATAGTTCTCCCTTTCGTTATTAATTTGCTATTTCTATAAGAAGAGCATTGCTCTTAACCTATCAACAATATTTTTAGTTAAACGTTTAACTAAAATTACTAATTTTTGGTTAAACGTTTAACTAAAAAAGTAATAAATTTTCATTTTTTCAATTAAACGATTAACTGCATTGCATCAATGATGTTGGTTAAACGATTAACTAATTTGCTAAATGTAATTAGTTAATCGTTTAACCAAATGACAATAACGATATAAATAGCACTTTTTTAAAATTATGAAGATTGCCGTTCAATAATAAACGGTTCTAATACCGTTACCTGCTCAACTTTTTCTTTTTGAATTTCACTTAAAATAATCTCTGCACTTCTAATGCCTAATTCCTGGTTTTGCAAGTCTACACAAGTTAGCTCAGGTGTAGAAATTTGTGATAATAGCGAATTTCCCAAACTTAAAACAGCAATATCCTCTGCTATTTGAATATTAGCTTGAATCAATGCCTTCGTTAAATTCACTGCACTTAACTCATTTAGTACAAAGGCGCTATTAATATTATTTTGAAGAAGAAGTGGCACACAATCTTTTATTAAGTCCATACGATCGTCAATTTCTATAATGAAAGGTTTTTGCTCGTCCTCACTTGCTTGACGTATACCATCTAGAAATAATGCGAGTACATCGTTAGGTAGCTTTTTGTGAATTAAAGCCATTCGATTTTTTCCTTTGGCATATAGATAATTCGCCCCTATTTTACCCGCCTCTGTTAAATCAGGATAAACGAGTGGAAAACCAGCGTAAGGAATACATCTATTTGCATAAACTACCGGAATACCACATTCTAAAAAACTAGGAATACTTTCTTTAAATGATAGATCAGAAAATAACCCCACAATAATAATTCCAGCTACCATATTTTCGCGCATAAGCTGTAGTATTTCATTTTCACTTAAATTAAGGTTGTCTACTTCATAAATAAATAGATTATAATGATGTTTTCCTAAAGTTTGACTGATTCCAGAAGTGATTTCTGAATAATAAAGGCTATTAATCTTTGGCAGGATTACCGCCACATTCGTCGTTTCTTTACGTTTTAATGCTTTGGCAACGACATTTGGGACATAGCCCAATTCTTTAATGGCACTTTGGATTCTTTTTTCTGTTTCTTTTTTTACAACAATATTTTGGTTTAAATATCTAGAAACTGTACAAGCGCTTACATTAGCATGTTCTGCAATATCTTTCAAAGTTGTCATATCAAATCTCCTTGCCTTTAAGTTAAACGTTTTAGTAAATCGTTTAACCTTTTATAAAAATAAAATAGCATGTTAAAAGTTTAATAGCAAGAAAATTCTGTTTATTTTGTAAATAAATTTTCTATTTATATCATGCAACATAGATTGCTCTGCACATAGAATTTCGAAAAGGAAAGAAAAAAGACAGGGACAAACGCGTATCATTCGAGTTCGTCTCCTGTCTTCTATTTCAGCATTACATTTTTTTCAGTTTTTCATATTCAAGCTGTAATTTTTCGATACGTTTGCGGCCTTCTTCGCGGTTTCTTGCTGTTTCTGCTTGAATTTGTTTTGTTTCTTGGATACCGGCCATAATAGTTTGCCATGTCGTTTCAATTGTTTCAATCTTAATGCTTGGGCTACCCGCAGCACGTGCAATGTTGACACTGTTTTTGCTAATATTTTCAGCATTGCGCACAAGCATTTCATTTGTACGACGATCTAGCTCGCTCATGGAATCAGAAATAAGCTTTTGACGTTTTAAGGTTACGGCGTGAATTAGTCCTTGTTTAAAAATTGGAATTGTCGTAACAAAGGCAGAGTTTATTTTACCGATTAAATGATTATTGCCTTGTTGCATAAGGCGAATTTGTGGTGCCGATTGGAATGATACTTGTTGTGCCATTTCTAAATCATAGCGACGTTGTTCAAGTAATTCTACCGCACGTTGCATCGTTTCATATTCCATTGCAGCTAACTGGTCACCTGTTTGTGCTTTTTGCTCTAGCATTGGTAATGCAGAACGCACTTCATCTGCCTTTACTTCAATTGCCGCGATAAATTTACTTAATGTTTGGAAATAGTTTAAGTTTTGATCGTATAAATTTTCTAGGTCAACGGTATTACGTTTCATTTCAACTTCATACTTTTGAATTTCGCGGTAAATGACATCCACTTCTTTATTCATGCTGTCATATTTTGATAAAAATCTTTCTAACTGCTCTTTACCTTTGCTAAAAAGCTTCGTTAAAAAGCCACCCTTTTTCTCTTGTGCAAAATCTTGTGGGTCGAATTTATCCATAACTTTATTTAAATTATTTAATAATACACTGGATTCTTCAAGCTTACTAGCTCTCATCGTTGCCAGCATTTTATCTGAAAATGTGGAAATACCATTCGCTGTTTCTTTTCCTAGCTCTAGCATGGCAATTTGGTCTTTCACATCAATTTTTTGAGCAAGCGCGTGCACTTCTGGGTCTTTCTTTAACGCAAGCTGGTTTTGTGCAATTTGTGATAGCTCTTGCTCCGAAATAAGCTTCGGTGCTTGCACTGGTTCAGCTTGTATTAACGGTTTAGATTGAAGAAGTGGATTTTCAGTTGCGAATGGATCTTTTGATTTTAATAGGTCATTGTTCATTTCAGACATAAGTAATACCCCCTGCGATTATCTCTTCTATTACATACGAATACGAGATGAAAAAGTTTCATCTCATTCAAGCAATTCAACGGTCGATGTACTTAAAGTAAAAACTGTTTTGCGATACTTTAAGCTTTTTCAAAATGTAGTTCAATATTCCTTCTCTCTAAAGTATAGCTTGTTTGAACTAAAAATTCGACTGAATCGTCTAAATTACGTTATTAATGCTCTGACTAACATCGTAAATTGTTTGCGTGCCTGGCACTTAGCAATCAGTTGCTTAACAGCAAATAGCCGCTATGCTTTCCTGCGGACATAATTTAAGGCGCAACCTTTGTAACGCGCGATTAAGTTCCCATAAAGCCCCTTTACTTCAATAAGACATATTTTTTGCAATGAAGGTAATCATACAATTAATTATGTACAGACCGTAAAGAGGTGTTTTTTTAATGAAAAAGATTTTACTCGTTTTTTTACTTTCCCTTGCTCTCATGATATCTTTACAAACTAGAACCTTTTCAATTTCTGAACCTACGCAGGATTCCAACGAGCTTAAATTACAAGATATGCTCTTGCTCATGCTGACTCCTTATATAGAAAAAGATTTGAACAACTACTATTATTCAAAAATCACAAAGGATTTTTCACCACATGTTACTCCTTGGAAAATACAAGTTATTAAAACGAAAAGAGTAAATGATTTCCGTGGTTTTCAATTACAAATTACATTCGATATTGAACCTACAGATGGTGGACAGTGGATCCCAGTAGGAAAGGATCGAATGACTTATGAAATATCTTTTGGCCCTGAAGTTAAATTAATTACTCATACTCACCTAAAAACGTATAAATATCCACCTGAATAAGTATTTCAATTACTACTATCTTTCACCAACAAATCTAGCCATATGGTAAGCGAGGCGGTGATTCCACGAATGCATTCTGTAATGTCAGGTTTGTTGTGCCTATCTGATAACAACCGCATAAAAACCATCAACGGCAAAGCAAAAAGTGTTAGACTGACGTCAGTCAATCTAACACTTTTTCTCATTTGTCTTTACGTTGTTACTTTTAATACCGTTTTGAACTTCTGAATTACGCCACCTGTACTATATGTTAGCACACTGCGTTTGTAGAAGGACAAGCTAAATAAATACGCAACAATAATCGTTCCAACTAAAATACCTAGTGAAAGTAGAGGCTCAATGAACCCTATATCTGTTGCCCCAATGCGCATTGGCATGACCATACCCGATGTAAACGGAATATAAGAGAATACTTTTATAAAAATTGTATCTGGATTGCCAATCCCTGAAAGCATGACATAAAAGCCGATTAAAGTAATCATCATTGCTGGCATTAATACTTGGCCCGCTTCTTCCACTTTAGACACTAATGAGCCGAATAGCGCGCCCACAATTAAGTACAAAATAATAGTTAACAGTAAAAATAGAATGGCATACAATACATAGCCTAACGATAATTCCTTCACGATACTTGCAGCCATATCCCAAACAACGCCGTCTTTAGCAAATTTTGCGTAAAGGAGGAAGACTGCCGCAATAATCGCCATCTGTGTCATGGCTAGTAATAAGACACCTGCAATTTTCGCTTTAAAATGTGTGGCAGGCTTGACACTTACTAATAACATTTCCATTGCGCGTGAGCCCTTTTCAGAGGCAATTTCAGTTGTAATCATCGATAAAAATGTAGAAATAAAGAAGTAAATTAAAATGCCTACAGCATAGGAAACCCAAAGTCCTGATTGTTTTTCCTCTTCACTTTTTCCACCGGCACTTTCTTCATTTAAATTTTTATTTGAAATAATCGTTTGGGCAGCCATTATTTGCGCTGCTTGTTCTGACGATAAAGATAGCTTTTGTACTGCGTAATGCTGACCAGCATATTGCAATAAAGAAGAAATCGTTGATTGATCATTTAGTTTTAAAGGCTTAAATGTGGCAATTTCCGCATGTAACTGACCGTTTTGATCACTTACTTCCACGATGGCATCTAGTTCTCCATCTTTCACTTTTTGCTCTAGCTTTTCTAAATTTGTTTCATCTTGAATAAACTCCATATCATTATTGGATACAAAGATTGCGCTTAAATCTGCTGTTGTCTCATTGACAATGGCAATTTGCTGCGCTTCATGATTGCCTGTAAAGAGCTCTTTTATATCTGACCAAAAAATCGCGACGGACATTGCGAGCACATATAAAAGCGTCATTAAAATAAAAGATTTGGACTTTAATTTTGATTTGTATAATTGCTTCATTAACAAACTAAACTTCGACAACACTGCCACCTACCTTATCTTTAAAAATTTCATCCAATGTTAAATAATCTAAACTAAATTTTTCAATGTACTTGCCCGCAGATAACTTTTGGAAAATACTTTCTGCATAGTGTTCATCTTCAAGCATTAAAACCGTTTGCTCTTTCTCTACACGAACGTCTTTCACACCTTCAAGCTGAAGTAATTCCGTCGTCGAATAATCCGTTCGTACAGATAGCTTCGTTTTGCCGTACTGTTTCTTTAAATCTAATAAGCTTCCGGAAAATAACGAGACGCCACGTTTTAATAAGCATAAATGATCGCACAGCTCTTCGACATTATCCATTTGGTGACTTGAAAATAAAATCGTTGTACCTTGTTCTTTTAAAAGTAAAATGGCATCTTTCAGTAAGTCTTTGTTTACGGGGTCAAGGCCACTAAATGGCTCATCTAAAATTAAAAATTGTGGTTTATGAATAAAGCTTGCAATTAACTGGACTTTTTGCTGATTTCCTTTTGATAACGTCTCCGCTTTATCCTTCCGTTTTTCTTCTAAGTCAAAACGGCTAATCCAAAAATCAATATCCTTTTTTAGCTCTGCTTTTTTCATACCGCGTAGTTCACCGAAAAAGTATAGTTGTTCCTCTACTTTCATCGTAGGAAAAATGCCTCGCTCCTCTGGTAAATAGCCAAGAACATCACGATTAATTGAATTCACGGGCTTACCATTCCAAGAAATCGTGCCCGCGGTTGTTTCCTGCAAATCTAAAATCATTCGGAATGTTGTTGTTTTCCCTGCCCCATTCTGGCCAATTAGCCCGAAAATTTCACCTTTTTCAATTGTGAAATTGAGATTATCAACCGCGGTAAAATCTTTATATTTTTTTGTGACATGCTGTAATTGTAATGTCATTTTTCATCCTCCTTATCCTTCAAATATATGTAAATCATGTTCTAAAGACTTTTTACGTCTTTGTATTTTTCTTATCGGTACAAACATTATTAGCCCTAGAAATACATTTAATACACCTAGATTAATAGATAAAAACGTTGCAGGAGAGGTTGTTAGACCTGTGTATATGTTGAATAATCCAATTAAAATACTGAATATGGCTAATGGGATAAACAGTCTACTAATCGTTTTTAAATAGTTTAATTTGGATGTCGCATCGGAAAACAATTCAAATTCGCCATCAGCTGCTTCTTTACGATAATATGCCCAAACACCGAATTTAGAAACGCATTCAATATTTAACGATTCTAAAAATTCATAATAATCCTTCTTCTGCCCGACAACTAACTCATTGCGATACTTATACTTACCTGGCTCCCCTTGTTCGAATACAAAGAAACTAATTATATTTTTTGTTAAATGCCATCCTTGTGCGGCCATCTCATTGACCCATCGCTCTTCTTGTTTATAGTCCAGAAAAAAACGGAATTTTATTTTTTTCATACCCACACCTCCTCTAAATGCGTTTTTATGCTTTTCCATTCGTTATACGGATCCCATTGTCCAAAAGTTCCCTTAATCGCAAAATTTCATATTCTATTACTTTTTTTCCATCTTCAGTAATTATATATTCCTTTTTTCGACCATCGCCATCCAATGCTTCAATCCATTGTCGTTCTAGCAATGTTTTAATCGCTCCGTATATTGTACCTGCCCCAAGCCGCACACGACCTTTGCTCATTTCTTCCACTAATTGCATAATGCCATAACCATGACGTGCTTCAAATAATGCCAATAAAATATAATATACGCCTTCTGTTAACGGCGGATGTTCCTGCGTCAAAAAATTACCCCCTCTATATCGCCATACAATATATCGACTGACGATATAACTAAAATATATCAGCGTCCGATATAGCTGTCAACGTCAAATTTGCATAAACTGGTTATTTTATATTGCGAATGTCTTTTTTACGTGTTAGCATGTAAGTAGTTACTTGCATTGGAGGGCGTATTTTTGGCAACGAAAGAAACAGCAGAACGTATTATCGAAGCAGCTATACAATTAGTTAGTGAAAAGGGCTATACGGCAGCAACAACGAAAGCAATTGCTGACTTAGCACAGGTAAATGAAGTTACGATTTTCCGCCATTTCGGCAATAAACAGGGCATTTTAAAATCGATTGTGGACAGATTTTCTTATAACCCTATTTTGCAAAAAATGATGCGTGAAGAGGTCACATGGGAATTAACAACGGATTTACATCATTTTTCAATGAAATATTTTGAATATATGATGTCCATAAAGGATCTCGTGATGATTGGCTTTAAAGAATCGATGCAATTTCCAGAAATAAGTAATGAAATTGCAAATGTTCCCCTGCTCTTTAAAAATGAGCTAATTCACTATTTTGAGGAGATGCATCGTAAAGGGAAAATTCGTGAGGTCAATTTTGAAGCAGCAGCATTATCTCTTATTGCGATTAACTTTGGTCATTTTATTTCACGCGCTCGATTAGGTACAGCAGTCTCTACCTTGCCAACGGAAGAGCTGATACAGACAAGTGTTACAATTTTTTCTAGGGGATTAACTTCCTAGAAAAAATTTTTACTTACTATGCAAGTAAGTACTTACTTTAAGGAGGTTTACGATGAAAGGGTTAAAAGCATTATTTCACATTCGAGAAACATATATCGGTATTGCCGCTACCATTGCATTTCAATTAATATTTTTTACGTTTTGGATGACCGCTTATGATGGCATTAATGATAGGGCTGACAATTTAACCATTGGCTTTATGAGTGAGGATGCAGGTATCGGTCAAGAAGTGATCAATGGATTACAGCAGTCATTACCTTTTACAACGAAGGACTTTACCTCTATTGAGCAGGCAGAAAAGGCGTTAGATCAACGACAAATTACGATGATTATTCATATACCTGCTGATTTCACTGCTCAACTACACGCAGGAAAAGAAGCGAATATTATCTATTCTATTAATCAAGCAAATGCAAGTCTTGTAAAATCTATGATGGATGGTGTAGCAAAACAAGTAACAGAGGAAGTCAATCATACATTATACCCTGTACAGCAAGGCGAGGTTTTGAAGGCCTTTTCACAACAATTTTCGCAACTTCCACTAGAACCAAATATCGCATCAAAAGTGCAAGATAGTGTCGCAGCAACGATTACGGGCGTAAAAGATCAAACCGTTACATCTACAATTATTAAAACGAATGATGCTAAAGGCTTTGCAGCAAATTTTGTCCCGTTAATGGTAATTATTTCATCATTCGTTGGTGCAATGGTCATGATTATGCAGCATCAGCAAGCAGCTGAAATCGTGCAGCATTCTGTGTCAAAATGGTCGCTATTTTTTGCTAGACAACTTGTAAATATCGCGGTCGCTTTTATTTTGCCATTACTGACTATTGGTTTAATGAAGCTCTTTTCTATTTCGAGTGGAGAAAGTTTTTTCACCATTTATCTATTCCAGGCTTTCATGTTTTGGGCATTTCTTTGTTTAGCACAAGTCTTTGTCATCATCTTTGGTAATCTCGGGATGATCTTTAATATTTGTGCATTGTCGCTCCAACTTGTTACGTCTGGTGTACTCGTACCGAATGTAATGCTTTCAGATTTTTATCATCGCCTCGCTTCCTTTTTACCGGCAACTTACGGGGCTGACGGATATTACACCATTATTTTTGGTGGCAGCTCTGAAAGTTTAACGAATAATAGTAGTTCATTAGGCATGATCATCGCTGTTACACTAGCGATTGCAACCATAGCAGTAGCGTTAAAAAAGCCAAAAATTGCACAACATGTCGAGGTG
The DNA here is from genome assembly GCF_046245175.1 of Lysinibacillus sp. 38-6. GTDB lineage: Bacteria > Bacillota > Bacilli > Bacillales_A > Planococcaceae > Lysinibacillus. The sequence goes on along the minus strand of NZ_CP176417.1, from coordinate 754,754 downwards.
ACAATACCTCAATAATAGAATGAGTGTTAGATTGATAGCCAATCTAACACTTTTTTGCGATGGTTAACGGTAGTTTCGAGCTTTAGTGGCGTTTTCTAATGGTTTAGTGGCTGTTGCACATTGTTTAGTGGCGATTCCGAGAACTTTAGTGGCGATTTACACGATTTTCATCAAAACGTAATATGGCCGCAAGTTGCTGATTGAGTGCACTAGCACTGTCCGCAAAATCATGGCGATACCACTCAATTATCATGCCAATAATTGCATTTGCTTGATAGGCACTATAATAATCAGTTGTAATTTCACCAATTTTATTTTGAGCTAAGTCTCTTTTTAATAGCGCTTGAATTTCATCAAATAACATATAATAATAAGTTAACGGTACATTCTTCGAAAAGACGATTCGATAAAATAATTTAAAACGTTCTATATGGTGAAAAATGCGGATTGTATTTGGATCTAGCTCATTTTTCATAATCGTTTTGGTTGTGCGATAAGGTTCCTCATAGGAATTATATAAATCCTCGACAATTTCCTGAAAGTATTCCTCAAACAGCTTCTCCTTTTGTTCGTAATGCAAATAAAATGTGCCCCTATTCACTTTTGCCACTCGACAAATTTCCGCAATTGAGATATTTTCTAACGGTTTGTTACTCAATAATGTCAGTAAGGCATTGTGTAAAGCTTGCTTCGTTTTTACTACCCGCAAATCGTTAACGCTCAAATTTTTCAACCCCTTATTAAACATATATTTTAAATGTGTTGATTACTGAACAGTTCTCGGATTTCTGCGTATTGAAATCGCTTACATCATTATTATAATATTTTAATGAACACATGTTCAATACAAACCCGGACATTATCCATGCTCATGCATCGATTTTTCCGAGAGAGGCCTCATAACAGTGTGACAACGAGGTAATTTCAATCAATAAGGAGGATTTTAATATGCGTTTACAAGGGAAAGTAGCAATCGTTACTGGTGCTGCGTCAGGAATGGGCAAAGCAATTGCAGAAGGTTATGCGAAAGAAGGCGCCAAAGTAGTTGTATCAGATTTGAATTTAGACGGTGCACAAGTCGTTGTGGATGGTATACAAGCAGCTGGTGGCACAGCAATGGCTATTCAAACAAATGTCGCTTCAACAGAAGACTTACAACACTTATTTGAAGAAACACTCAGTAACTATGGACAATTAGATATTTTAGTAAACAATGCAGGTATTATGGATGGTATGGAGCCTGTCGGTGAGATTTCAGATGAACGTTGGGATAAAGTGTTTGCTGTCAACACTACTGCTGTCATGCGATCAATGCGCATGGCTACAAAGATTTTCCTTGAACAAGGTCATGGTGTCTTTGTAAATAATATTTCTGCTGGTGGACTGTTTGGTGCTCGAGCAGGTGCTGCCTATACAGCATCAAAACATGCCGTAGTTGGCTTAACAAAAAATACAGCTTTTATGTACGCAAACCAAAATATTCGTTGTAATGGCATTGCCCCAGGAGCTGTTATGACAAACATCGCCGCATCTATGACGAATATGAGCGAAGTTGGTGCTGCCCGTCAATCACTAGGATTAGCCATTAATCCACGTGCCGGACAGCCCGAAGAAATTGCACAACTTGCTATTTTCTTAGGCTCAGATGAAGCAAGTTTTGTTAATGGACAAATTATTGCCGTTGATGGCGGATGGACTGCTTACTAGGCAAATGGTAAATGCACGCAATGGGATTAGTCCATTGCGTGCATTTTTTTGTAACGCTATCCTTTTTCAGTCGCAATACGTACACCAATGCCTACTAACATTACACCCGTCACTTTATTAAACATTGCCTGTACTGTCTGCTTCATAAACCATTTTCGAATAACATTCATCACAAGAATAACAATTCCTAACCAAATAATTGATAAGCCAATTAAAATGCCTGCCAATACGATTAATTGTGCGTTAATATTAAAATTTGGCTGTATAAATTGAGGCATTAACGTTACATATAATAGTAAAGTTTTTGGATTCAATAGATCCGTTGTAATGCCCTGAGTCATACAGTTAAACGATACATTTTTCCCTGTATCTTCTTGTAATACAACCTCTTCTTGTAACATCATATTTTGTGCCCTTGCACGCCAAGATTGAATGCCTAAATAAATTAAATAAGCAGCACCAGCATATTTGATTGCTAAAAATACGACCATTGATTTTGAGATAATCGTAGCAAGGCCAAGGACCGCAAGTGTTGTCCAAACGACAAGAGCGAGAATAATGCCCACCATTGTAAAAAAGCCTGCTTTCTTTCCATGGATAATTGTATTTTTTAATACTAGAAATGAATCCACTCCCGGTACCATGACAATCATTAATGCCACAGCTGTAAACATCCAAATTTCATGCATCTGCTCACTCCTTAAAACAATCATAAGTATCATTATAAATTAAATTAAATAAATTTTCTGCATATATTATTTTTATATAAAAAAGCACACACAATCTATTACAGAATGTATGTGCTTTTGCATGTATTATTGAATGGTCGTTACTTTTTTTGAAGGCAATAATAAGCCAATGACTACGCCAATTATAGCCGGTAATATCCAACCTAAACCGATATCATATAATGGCAAAATATTAGAATAAAACTGCTCTACTGCGTCTAACAGGCTTAATTTTGCTCCAGGAATGCTATCAACAAGCGCTTTATAGCCGTCGATTAAGCTAACGAAAAACGTCAAAAACATGGCGGATGCATAAACGGTTTGCTTATTGTTAAATAACGAAGAGCTTAACGCCAATAAGATAAGGACAATGGCAAGTGGATATAAGAACATCAACACTGGGATTGCAAATTGAATAATATTATTTAAACCAAAGTTGGCAATTGAAAATGACACTACGCACAATATGAAAACAAACCATTTATAACTTACTTTCGGAAACACTTCATGGAAAAATTCACTACAAGAAGTGATTAAGCCAATACTAGTTTTTAAACAAGCTAGCACAATAATAACAGCTAGTAAAATCGCACCAAATGAGCCGAAATAATGATCTGCTACTGCTGCAAAAATTAAACCACCATTATCAAATGTCCCGACAGCTTCAATACTCGATGCACCCATATACGTAATGAGCCCATAAATTAGCGTCATTAATGCCATCGCAAAGATACCTGAAGTCCATGTCGCCTTTGCAATTTCTTTTCTATCCGTAATTCCAGCACTCTTAATAGCATTAATAACTACGATACCAAATGCTAATGATGCCAGTGCATCCATCGTATTATACCCTTCCTTAAAACCAGTCATAAAGGAAGAATGAATATAGTCACCGATCGGCTGTTGGAAATGCCCCATCGGCTTTACAATACTAATAATAATTAACAAAAATAATACAACTAAAAAGGCTGGTGTTAATACCTTCCCGATATAGTCCATAATCTTCGCAGGATTTAATGAGAAATAATAGACAATTGCAAAAAATATAAAGCTAAATAATGCAAGTAACATTGTCGCATGTTCGGCATTAATATACGGTTCAAAGCCAACTACAAATGGCACTGTAGCCGTTCGAGGAATGGCAAAAAAAGGACCAATTGTTAAGTATAGCGCTAGGGAAAAAATAACGCCGAATAATGGATGAATACGACTCGCTAAATCACGCAGTCCATTACTGCCCGATAAACCGATCGCTAAAATACCTAAAAACGGTAAGCCAATCGCTGTTACTAAAAATCCGACTAGCGCAAACCAAAAGTTAGTTCCAGCTAGTTGTCCAAGTTGAATGGGAAAAATAAGATTCCCTGCTCCAAAATACAGTCCAAATAACATTGTGCCAATGACTGCATATGTAGAAAAAGGTATTTTCTTTTGCATAATTGATGTACTCCTTAGATGTGTTTGACTATAGCAAAATCAATTACGTGAAAGCGTAATTGCGTCCAGATTTTTTTCGAGCTTGCTCGAAATGCCCTTCTCCAATGGACTTTAACTTGAATCAGTTAACATTAGTACCATTACTCATTGCAGTGACATTTGGCCTTTGCTCCTCCCTATTACAAGGAAGCGATGTTCTACTGAAATAAGTTAAATCGAATGAATTTTCACTATAATTTCATTATGGTAACAGGCATTTATTATAAAAACAATAGTTTTTTCGTAGTTGCGTCGTTAATGTACAGTTTCTAGCTAATTAAGTAAAAAATAACAAATGAAAAGAGCTGTCAGACGACAGCTCTTAGTTTGCAACAGACCATTCAATATGGTCTAAAAATTTGTAGACATCTTCATATACTTTCTCACGTTCTTTATCTAACGTAATGATATGACCTGAATTTTCATACCAAATAATTTCTTTATCGTCTGTTTTAACTGTATCTATAATAAACGGAGCACTTTGTTGATAGAGCTCATCATCTAATAACCCTTGTAATACTAAAGTTGGCGCTTTAATTGTTGATAAATCTTCGCGTGTTTCTTCAGTTAAACGTGTAACGCCATCTAAAGAATCTTTCGGCGTAATACGTAATTCATGTAATTCTGAAATAATTTGGTCTTTTGATTTGTTTTCAAAGTGTTTATAAAGTCTTGCGTAATTGTATAAACGTGTAAACAAGCCATTCGAACTAGCGCGTGTTATCGGCGCACACATGGCAACAACTCCTTTAACAGGAAATTGTTCTGCTACTTTTAACGAAAAGACTCCGCCAAGTGAAATGCCTACTACTGCAATTTCTTCATAGCCTTTATTTTTTAGGAAGTTGTAGCCTTCTACTACATCATTCCACCAATCTTCTGGCTTTGTTTCAAGCAGGGCTTCCGGTTCTACCCCGTGCCCACTATAAATAGGTGCATGAACGGTATACCCACGTTTTGATAAAAATTCCCCTAGCTTTTTCACGTCTTTTGTGCTACCTGTAAATCCATGCAGTAATAGTACGGCTTTTTTGCCTCCCTCAATTGTTAGAGGTTGTGGCTTTGTTAACTTCATTTTATAATATCCCCTTCACGGAAATTTGTGTATGTGTATTTTATGTGTCTATCTTAACACCCTTTATTCATAATGTACAATTTATAGTTTTTATCGTTTCGATACGTTTTGTGCATGAATGATGTAAGGTTAAAGCCTTGTAAAATCACCCTTTGTTGGTACTTAAAATTTTTTAAAATTACTTTATGAAAATTCCTTTGGCTTGCCTGTTAAAAATTTTTCTCGTTTCCTATACTTCCTATCCTTTTCCCGTTATAATGCAGGTAACTAATAGTAAAACTATTTTTGGAGGTGATAAAATGGAGTGGCAACAATTGGAATATTTTGCTACAGTAGCAAAGCTTGAACATATGACACGTGCTGCTGAAGTATTGGCTATTTCACAGCCTGCACTCAGTCGGTCGATTTCGAAGCTTGAGGAAGAGTTAGGTGTACCTTTATTTGACCGCCAAGGACGTTCCATCATGCTAAACCGTTACGGAGAGCTATTTTTATATCGTGTGCAACGTATGCGCAAAGAATATGAAAAGGCTGTTTTAGAATTACAAGAGCTCAATAATCCTGAGCTTGGCGATGTGTCACTCGGCTTTTTACATACACTCGGAACAAGTATTGTCCCTGATTTGATCCGCGCTTTTCGTCAGCAACATCCGCATATACGCTTTCATTTTACGCAAAATTATTCACATTCACAGTTAAAACAGCTTATTGCAGGTGAGCTTGATCTTTGCCTACTCGCAGCCATTAACACTGAACCACCTGTTTGTTGGAAGGAATTATGGCGCGATGAGCTTTACATTATGGTGCCTATTGATCATCATCTTGCCAATCGTAAAAGTATTAAGATGAAAGAGCTGGAACATGAAAACTTTGTCCTTATGAAAAAAGGCTATGCATTGCGCCGGACGGCTGATCGATTATTGAATGCAGCAGGCATTAAACCCAAAATTACGTATGAAGGGGATGAGGTCTCGACCGTTGCTGGCTTTGTAGGTGCCGGACTCGGTGTTTCTCTTTTACCTGATGATGAAGATTTAAACCCCAAAAAAGTTGTAAAAATTCATGTTGAGGATATGGTTTGTGAACGTATTATTGGTATGGCTTGGATTGAAAATCGTTATCTTCCACCATCTGCCCGCCAGTTTCAAAAATTTGTCTTTGACTATTATGATAAAGAATAACGACGATATGATAAATATGCGACTAACGCAAAAAACAAAAAGTGTTCGATTGATGGCCTTCAATCGAACACTTTTTTGCTCTTTCGCTATTAGCGGCAACGGCGATACTTTTCCCTCAGCACCTCGTGCGCAACCCTTTACTTACGCTTAAGTTGCAACTTTTTTTCGCTGCTGTATACTTTTTAGCAATAGTCATCGCCTTCATTATTATCAAGGAAAACAAATTATTCTCCTATATACTTTAATTCATATGAAAACATATCCGTCGTATCACCGCTAATTTCAAACAGCCCTTGTTTCGCCATGGTAAAAAGTCGATATTCAAGAAATGCTTCGCTTAGATAGTCATCAATTTTAGCTATTGTTTGTCCAATGACAGTTACTGGTGAAATCCATAACTCCTTGTTATTAGCTTGTAAATCTTTCGCACAGTCAATAATGGTTGCATCAAAAATATGCTCTTGTGCATGAACAATATCATTTTCCCAAATGCGCAATGTACTTGGATTTTGTTTTAGCGCTTCCCATTCTTTAGCAAGTCGTTGGCACTCCTCTATTGTAAAGCGTTTAGCATCAGGTCGAAGCTTCATTAGCATATCCGATGATAATTCTCCTGTATAGCGAATGGACATGTTTGGTTGAATGCGCTTTAAACCTGCCGTTGCATCTATTCCAAACACCATACTGCATTTACTTATAAACTCACTCATCACATAGCGTAATGCAATTTCTTCGTGTGTATTTTGACTATACCAAATCCAAACATCTGTATCACATGGGATGCCGGCAATTGATTTCGTCCATATATGATAGATATCCTCGTATAATTGTCGTTCATCAATGTCTCGAAATATATTAGTGTTTAGCCAGTTTTTTCGATTTTCCAAACTTGTCAGTGGCCCGATCGAAAAAACATCATTAACACATAGCACTGACTCCTCCCGCTGCAAATGGTGTTGTCGTATCGCATGTTTAATAGATCCTTGTGTAGACAAGCTAAAGGTAATATGTAAAATAGCCATATAACCTCCTCCTTTTATTGTTTACTTAGCGCGATTTTTATGCCGATAATTGTAAATAGAACGCCTTGCACCATATTCAAACGTTTAGCGATAGCAGGTTTGCCTATAATCATCTTTCTTACTTTTCCAGCAAAAATACTAAATAATGAAAATAGTATAAGTGCCTGCACTAAAAATACCATACCCAAAATGAGCATCTGTAACGCTACATATCCTTGCATTGGATTTACAAACTGTGGCAATAGTGCTAAGAAAAATAACGAAACTTTTGGATTTAAAATATTCATCAAAATGCCTTTACGATATAACACGATGAAGGATTGACGATGTTGCTGTTGCAATGTAAATGGATCATCTTTTGCACGAAATGATTGCCAAGCTAAGTATAATAAATAGGCAGCTCCTGCAAATTTGACAATCGAAAAAATAACAGTCGATTGATAAACAATCGCTGAAATTCCTAAAACTGCAGCTCCAATATGAACAAGCAAGCCCGTACAAAGACCTAATGAAGTCGCAATACCAGCCTTTTTATCTTGTGTAATGCTTTGCGCAAGTACAAATAAATTATCTGGTCCTGGCATTAATGTTAAGATAATTGCAGCTCCTAAAAACGTTAGTAACGTTGAAAATTCCATTCTTCCCCTTCTCTCTACTGCTATTAGAAAAAACTATAAATTTTTGACTTTATTTTCATTATACTACACGATGCGCACTACTTTCGTTGCGAGTTTATGACTATATATAGAATTTTTTCGAATTTTTTTATTCCTTTTATTGCTCGTTCATACAACATTTCTTTTCACTTATGCTTTATAATGAAATGGATATAATGGTTACATTACATATTTCATCCAGAAAGAGGTGATTCGATGGCAGTCAGCGATATTGTTCAAGCATTAGAGGACGAGCAAGGACATGTCTTCTATAAAATGAAAACTTTTGATATCGACGTTCAAGCTACCCAATCCTCTGGTTTAGCGCCGGTTATTACTTATTGGATTGGTGATAAAGAAATAACGGAGGATATTAGAAGTTTACGTTTTAGCCCAAGACCCCCTTCGAGTTATATTCAAGATTATGATGCATTTCAATCTATGCTTTACGCAAAAGAACAACGCGCCATCAACCAACTCTATGAAAAAATGAGCATTAAGCCAAAAAATATGACAACAGGAAAACAACTATTATGGAGTTTCTTTGTGATGGTTTTGGCGATGTTACCATTACTCATTGCCATTTGGTGGTTTAAATAGTGCGTATCTATTACACTGCGTGTATTTTGCCCTTCATTTATACAGTTTTTTTCTATTCAGCTTGACAGACACACAGAAGTAGTGCATTCTTTATTCAATTACTAGTACGAAGTGGGCTTCTCGGTCATGCTAGGCCTAGAACTCCCATTATAGTTAATACAAATAAAGCGCACGAAGACTAGTACGTAGAAACTAATTGGTAAGAGAGCGATGCCCACCGGCTGCAAGGCATTGTACAAAAAAGACTACCGAACCTACTTCGTGAATCGTCCTAGCCAAACTAGGCGCAGTCTCTAGCGTTATGAGGAAAGTGGAATATCTCAAGATATTCAATGTAGGTGGTACCACGGAAAGCAACCTTTTCGTCCTAATTTTTTAGGATGAAAAGGTTTTTTTATTTATTTGTACGAAAGTGGCGATCACAAATGGTGAACTGGAGGAATTGTGATGGAAAGAAAAAGAATCGTCGTAAAAATTGGCAGTAGTTCCTTAACAAATGCAAAAGGCGAAATTGACAAAGTGCGTTTAATGGATCATGTGCAAGCCATTGCGGAATTAAAAAAATGTGGCCATGAAGTGCTACTTGTATCTTCTGGCGCAGTAGCAGCGGGCTTTAAACAACTCGGCTACCCTTCTCGTCCAGTAACAGTGAAAGGGAAACAAGCAGCTGCCGCAGTCGGTCAAAGTTTGCTTATCCAAACGTATCATGCATTATTTAGCATTTATGATATAACGCCTGCTCAGATTTTACTTACACGTACTGATTTTTCAAAAAAAGAACGCTATAAAAATGCCTATGCGACCTTTGAGGAATTGTTAGAGCGCGATATGCTTCCGATTATTAACGAAAACGATACTGTATCGGTTAGTGAACTAACGTTTGGCGATAATGATATGCTGTCTGCACTAGTTAGTGGACTAGTGCATGCTGACCAACTCATTATTCTCACAGACATTAATGGTTTGTATGATGCCAATCCTAATAAAAATCCACAAGCAAAGCGTATTGATCGTTTAACAGCTGTGACAGATGAAATGCTAGGTTTCGCTGATGGTGCAGGCTCTAAAGTCGGCACAGGTGGTATGGAGTCTAAACTATTGGCAGCCCGAGCAGCTTTAAATGCAGGTGTAAAAGTCTTTATCGGTACTGGCTACGGTGCACAAAAGCTCATCGAAATTATGAATGGTCAAGGAGATGGCACATATGTTGAACATGAAGCACTCGCTGTCTTAACAAACAATAAACAATGGATTGCACTAACAGAAATTTCCGGTAAAATTTTTGTAGATAACGGTGCTGAACAGGCATTATTAGAAAATGGAAAAAGTTTATTACCTGCTGGCGTCTATCGCGTTGAAGGAGATTTTGCACAAGGCGACGTAGTAGAGGTTTATAGTGAAAGTAGACTGCTTGGACGTGGCGAAGTTTTATATTCATCGCTAGCGTTAGCACATGCAATGGGTAAACGGACTGATGAGTTAACGAACTACCCAATCGAAGTTATACATCGAGATAAATGGTTAAAAGGACAAACACATTAAGGAGGACTATAGATGACTAGTGAAGTATTCCAAAAAGGACAACGTGCAAAAGCCGCAAGTTATATATTAAATATTAAAACAACTTGTGAGAAAAATGATGCTTTAAAAAAAATAGCTGAGCAATTATTAATCGATCAAGAGACGATTATCGCAGAAAATAGTAAGGACTTAGCAAATGGCAAAGAAAAAGGCATGCCCGCTTCTACACTTGATCGCATTATGTTAAATGAAGACCGCATTGCAGCAATGGCCGATGCCATTCATTTATTGGTAACATTAAATGACCCTGTTGGCACAATCGTTGAACGTATTGACAAAGATAACGGCTTGCGTATTGAAAAGCGCATGGTACCAATTGGTGTCATCGGCATGATTTACGAGGCACGACCAAATGTTACGGTCGATGCCGCTACATTATCGTTAAAAACAGGGAATGCGGTCATTTTACGAGGAAGCTCCTCTGCGAAGTACTCAAATATAGCGCTTGTTGCAAGTATTCACCGCGCACTGGAAAAAACATCTATCCCAGTCGATGCCGTGCAACTCATTGAAGATACAAGTCGCGAAACAGCAAAGGAATTATTCCATTTAAAAGAATACCTCGATGTATTAATTCCTCGTGGAGGTAAAGCACTTATTGATTTAGTCGTTCGTGAAGCTTCAGTGCCAGTGCTTGAAACAGGTGCAGGGAATTGCCATATTTACGTGGATCAAACTGCGGATTACATAAAAGCAGAAAGAATTTGTTTAAACGCCAAAACCCAACGCCCTTCTGTTTGCAATGCCGCTGAAAGCTTACTGATTCATCCTCAGTGGTTTAGTGAATATGGGACAATGTTGTTAAATGCTCTTCACAGTGCTGGTGTAACCATTATCGGTGATGCAACTGTTTGCCAAGCTGTCGACTTCGCCCAGCTCGCAACAGAGGATGACTTTGCAACGGAGTATTTAGATTTAAAACTAAGCGTTAAAATTGTTGAAAACGTTTTTGAGGCCATCGAACATATACATCAATATGGGACAAATCATTCGGAGGCGATTATTACAGAAGATCGACTTGTAGCCGATACATTTTTAAATAATGTCGATGCGGCTGCCGTTTATCATAATGCCTCCACACGTTTTACTGATGGCTTTGAGTTTGGCTATGGCGCTGAAATCGGCATTAGTACACAAAAATTACATGCGCGAGGACCAATGGGCTTACCTGCATTAACATCAACAAAATATTTCATTCATGGCAATGGGCAAATTCGCGAGTAACAATCTTTTACAAATAGCTAAAACCGACAGTATCCTACACTGTCGGTTTCTTTCCAAAAAACGTTTTAGAAAGAAGGTTTGATATGCAAGCTTCAGCCATTATAAAATTGACTTTATCCATGGCCATTTTTGGTTCCATCGGTTTTTTCACCATCCATACAGGTGTCCCTGCGATTGAGCTCGTCTTTATCCGTTGTATTTGCGCTACCCTCTTTCTCGGTTTTTTGTGGCTTATGACAGGTGGCCATAAAACGGAAGTATGGGACAAAAAAGAAATAGCACGCACCCTTCTATGTGGCGTCTTTATCGTCTTAAACTGGGTCTTTTTATTTAAAGCGTTTGAAGAAATGTCGATTTCAATTGCCATTTCCATTTATAATTTAGCACCGATCTTTGTCCTTGTTTTAGGTGCCCTGTTTTTAAAGGAAAAAATGACTGTTCAAGCCCTTATCGCCACATTGACTTGTTTTATTGGTAGTATTTTTATCATCGGTTTACATAATTTTATTACATTGTCTGAATTTATGCAGTCCGGCTTTATATGGGCACTGCTCTCTGCTTTGTTTTATGCTTTGACGATGTTAACGAGTCGAACGATAACAAATTTAAGTTCCTATGCTTTAACATTCATTCAAACGGCTGTTGGTATCGTCATGCTTTTACCTTTTGTTGATTTTTCCCTATTTGAAGGATTAACAACGACGAATTGGCTCTATATTTTAGGTACAGGCTTTATTCATACTGGATTCGTTTATTTTTTATTTTTCGATAGTATTCGCAATCTATCTACGATGCTAGTGTCCGTTTTAGTATTTGTTGATCCTGTTGTCGCCATTCTTTTAGATATGCTATTGCTTGATTTCATGCCTAGCATTATGCAAACCGTGGGCATTGTCTTCATTTTCGGCGGGATTTTTTATACGATTTACATTCCAAAACAAGCGAAAAAGGAGGTATAGTATGCGCAAACTGTATGCCATTGGTGAGTTATTAATTGATTTTACCCCTACCGGTCAAGGTGGGTCGCTTCATGCAGTCGAACAGTTCACGAAACATGCTGGTGGTGCACCTGCTAATGTGGCAGCTGTCAGTGCTAAATTAGGTCACTCTGCTGCCTTACTGTCTCAAGTAGGTCAAGATGCATTCGGAGACTTTTTAATCGAAACTGTAAAACAAGCGGGCGTTGATACTCAATATATTGCGCAAACAACGGAAGGTGAAACAAGCCTCGCCTTTGTTTCTTTGACTGCCGATGGAGAGCGTGATTTTCTGTTTTACAGAAGAAATGCAGCCGATTTACTATATCGGCCAGCACAATTGCCAGCTAACTTACTTACAGCTCATGACATCCTCCACTTTTGTTCGGTGAACTTAGTAGACAGTCCGATGAAACAAACGCATGAGGCAATGATTGCACAAGCTCATCAGGCAGGGTGCCTTGTATCTTTTGATCCGAATGTGAGACTCCCTCTGTGGCATGATGCTGATGCGTGCCGACAAACCATTTTGCAGTTTTTACCGAGTGCGCATATTGTGAAACTTTCAGATGAGGAACTATTGTTTTTAACCCATATGAAAGATGAACAGCAAGCGGTTGAATCTTTATTACAAGGGAAGGTCCAAGTAATTTTCGTAACCCATGGAGCACAAGGAGCAAGTCTTTATACAAAGCAACAACATGTAAAAGTTTCTGCAGATGTGGTCCAAGCCATCGATACGACAGGTGCAGGTGATGCCTTTATCGGAGCCATTTTAAGTATGTTGTTGCAGAAGAACATTACGATAGAGGGCATCGAAGCCTTTTGCGAAACATTTGCTACTCCCCTCCTTTCCTTTGCCAATCGCTATGCTGGTGCATCTACAACAAAACATGGGGCCATTCGATCCTATCCAACTCTACAGGAAATACCCTTTTCTTTTTAAACAAAAAGACTCCATTTTGAGCTAATCAAAATGGAGTTTGTTTTATAGATTTTCTTCATAATCCATACATATTCGATCTTTTAAAAATGTACCTACTAATTGGCTAACACGAACATGGTCAGGATGTATTTGATATTGTTAGATGCTAATGGATTGGTGATAACCTGTAGTGAGATAATCCCGTCGATTTTCTTCGTTAAACTTTCTAACTCCGTTTTCACAATTTGTGCATTCGTTACTTGTTGCTCATCATTAAATTCCTCTTTATGATTCCACATGACGATATGTCTAATCATGTCCATATCCCTCCCATAGACCTTTATAATAATCATATAGAATACTAGATATTTTAACAATTTTTTATTTTTCGAACAATTTCTTTATATTCTTTCGTCTAAGATTAAAAGACAAGTAAGGTGGTCGTAATATGGAACAGCTAGTGGAGGAATATGGTGAATACCTATTCCATCTAAGCTATTTATATATGAAGGACAAGCAACTCGCAGAGGAAATTACGCAGGATGTTTTTTTAACTTTCGCAATAAAGGGCGATGCTTTTCGCCACGATGCATCACTGAAAACTTATTTAACGAGAATTTTAATTAATCGCTGTCACGATGAATTGCGTAAACAAAAACGCAGAAACGTGCTGCAGTTTTTAATACCCTTTTGGACAAATGAAAAATCTGCCGAACAGGAAGTCATGCGTCAGCAACAATTTCTTTCATTAAAACAGGAAGTGATGAAGTTACCGATACACTATCGGGAAGTCATTGTTTTGTTTTATTACGAGGACTTTGAAGTATCAGAAATTGCCGATTTGCTGCATCTTTCTCAAAATACTGTACGCACAAGATTACGGAGAGGAAAAGAATTACTTAAATCAAAATTATCAGCACAGCCGGAGGTGTTTTTCTTTGAATAATTTAAAAGAGCAACTAAAGCGAGAGCTTCGTGCTGACGCTCCATTTACTGAGGATATGAAACAACGAATGCTCGTCCCTAACCGACCTGTAAATAAACGCATCAAAAAACAATATTGGCAATTCCCCTTAATTGTGCTGACTTTTGTTTTGATTTTAGGCTTCGTATTGACATTACAATTCACACCACAAGAGTCAACTGCGGCAAAAACTGTCTCGACATTACCAACAGACCCTTATGACCTTGTCAATTTACTGCAAAAAAATGAAACGGTACTACCAATTATCGAATCCAACGATTCAGTTGTCATTGAACCTACGATTTCTTATGTAATGGGGAAACAGTGGGCATTATCTTATCTACCAATGGTGATTGATCCACAAGCAACCATTGCAGTCGGTGATTATATTGCCTACTATGATATGTACGATATCGTAGTTTCGCCAGTATTTGGCGTTGAATGCGATAAAGTACAAACATTGAATGGACAAGTCACGTTAAATGGTGAGCTACTCGCTTTGCCTGGTGCAGTGGCTCCTGTGCAATTTTCTCAATCTAAACAGCAAGAAATTTTTAACTATTATTTTGTAGACCGGACGCACACGGATACACCACAATCGAAATCCATCGATGTAGACCTTGCTCCATTGCAAAAAAATGAGTTTGCTGTTTATACCTATAATAAAGGCTCTACAGTTAAAATGATTAATGATGGCTCTCTTATAGGAAAAGTTATTGGATTTAAAAAGTTTGAGCCAACCTTTACATTAACCGAAGAGGAACAATCACTTTATCATGCATTTAAAGAAAACTATGATTTAAACGTGCTATTAGGCGTAGACCCCGTATCCATTGCAAAGATGTATGCCATAGCAGAAGCTCAACGGGATTATGCAACAAAATTAGCACTCTATACAACGCGTGATGTTCCGGAACGATCAGAAATTGTTAAGTATATGCAGGATACACAACCAATTAGAGAATATTATGCTACTGAGGAAATTCAACGACTTCTGAGTGCTTATATGTTTAATGGCATGGAAGAAGCTGAATTTGAACAGATAGATGATATCGAGGGTACTATCCAATTTATACCAGAATATGGGGATAGTTCAAAAAGAGGTGCAACCATGATTAAAAATGAGCAAGGTATTTGGCAACCGTTATTTACTAGTCCTTTTGAATAATGAATAAGGTCTTCTCAAAAATCATTTGAGAAGACCTTTTTTGTTTCAATCAAAACTGGATTATCTATTAGTTAAATTGCTTTTTCATTAAAACATGTGGAATACCTGCGTCCAAATATTCTTCCCCTGTACGTGTATAGCCGAGCTTTTCATAAAAGCCCTCCGCATAGACTTGTGCACTTAATTTCGATTTCGTTAAGCCCTTTTCTTGCGCTAACTCCTCTAACCTTTGAATTATTACTTTTCCTAGCCCATAGTTACGAAATTCTTTTAAAATACAAATTCGCTCAAGCTTACCGTAGCCATCTACCACACGTAAACGACCTGTGCCAACTGGCTGCCCGTTGTAATTAACAAGAATATGGTCACATGCCGCCTCGAGTGTATCAAATTCATCGTATTCTTCTGAAGCTGGAATTTGTTGCTCTTCGATAAATACCGCCTTGCGAATTGCAAAAGCTGTTTGCAAGTCATTGTCTGTTGTAATAAGTGTTGTGTTCATGAATAGTGCCTCCTCGTATTTAGCATGGCTAATCTATTTAGTATAGAACGTTTTTTATGGCGATGACAATAGCCGTTTTCTAGGATTTTGAACGGGGATCCAAGTAATCACGTAAAGCATTGCTTAGCATATACAATCCTAATACGAGCATCGTAATCGCTCCTCCAGGTGCAAATGTATACCAAGATGCTTTCACTAAGTAAGCCTGCGAATCTTTTAACATTCGTCCCCAGCTAGGATTGGGTGGTTGAACGCCAAGTCCTAAATAACTAAGGGCGGCTTCTGCGAGCATGGCTGTGGCGAAAGTTACTGTTGCTGCAACAATGATTTGCGAAGAAATATTCGGTAATATATGACGGAACATTATATTATAAGGCTTTACACCAATTAATTTAGCAGCGAGTACGTATTCTGCATCACGCTGTTGGACAAAACCACTGCGCGCAATTCGAGCGATGGCTGGTATTGCAATGACCCCAAGTGCTATTGCCGTATTGACCACTCCTGGTCCGAAAACTGCAACTAGCATTAATGCTAAAATAATGCCTGGGAATGCCATTAACGCATCCATAAGGCGCATAAAAATTTCATCTAGCCAGCCACCGACATAACCTGCTATCCCACCAATTAAAATACCAAAAGTAGAACCAATCAATACGGTTAATAAACCAACTGCAAAGGCTGTTTGTGTCCCCTTCATCATCCGACTAAAAATATCTCGTCCAAATTCATCTGTACCAAAAAGATATTTGCTGCTTGGGCTGTGTAACTTTTCCGGTATATTCATCGCATTAACATCATGTGGCGTATAAAAGAAGCTGATGACCATCACCACTAAAAATCCGACGATGACGAGTAGACCAATGAGTAAATTTATATTTTTCATGTAACGCTGTACTATGTTCATCGCATCCACCTCTCATCGTAATCGGATTCTTGGATCTAACACAGAATATAAAATATCGACGATAAAATTAATCACAACAACGGCTACCGTAATATACATCACAATGCCTTGCACTAAAGGGAAATCACGATTACTAATCGCTGTAATCAATAGCTGACCAATACCAGGCAACGAAAATACTTGCTCAACAATAATAGTGCCTGCCACCACTTCTGCCATAATCAAGCCAAAAACCGTCAAAATCGGAATCATCGCATTTTTTAACACGTGCTTGTACATAACATTACTTTCAGACATCCCTTTACTGCGAATTGTTCGTACATAATCGAGCTGCATTTGCTCTAGAATAGACGTTCGCACGTAACGGAAGTTGACAGCAATTTGCGGTATCGCAATGGTTAACGCCGGCAGAACAAGCGTACTTAATGCACCTGACACACTTTGTGTCCACGGGATATAGCCACTAATTTTGAAAAAACTAAACTGCATGCCCACATATAAAATAAGCATCATACCGAGCCAAAAGGACGGGACGGCCATGCCAATTTGCGTCAATGTCGATAACGACACATCACTTAGCTTATTTTGACGTCTCGCTGCAAACATGCCGAGTGGCAATGAAACAACTAAAACAATGGTTAGTGTAAGAACAGCTAGTGACATGGTGACAGGCAATCTAGCAAACAATAAATCTTTTACAGGCATGGAAAATCGAAGTGAATTGCCTAAATCTCCTGTTAATAATCCCTTCATCCAATCAGTGTATTGTTCATAAAGGGGGCGGTCTAAACCAAGCTCAGACCGCAAATTTTCTATTTGTGTAGGATCTGCTTCTGTTCCTAACATTGTGCGGACAGGATCCCCAGGTAAAATTTGAAAAACACCAAATGTAATGATTGACACTAGAAGAATCGTTGTTATTAACAGGATGAATCGACGTATAATATACATCATGTGCACTCATCTCTTTCTAGTTTGAGAATTTTACCTCTGACATATCGTGGAACCAGAATGGATAGCTTTTCAGACCTGTCACTTGCTTGTCTGAACCCCAAACGATTTGGTAATCTGCCACATAAACGGACACTGCTTGTTCAGCTAAAATTTCCTGTGCTCGTTGGTAGTAGGCAATTTGCTTTGTCGTATCGGTTTCTTTTAACACATCTGCCATGATTTTGTCGTATTCCTCATTCTTAAATAAGAAGAAATTCTCACCGTCATTTGTCGAGATATAGTCATTTAGTATTTCATAGGCAGAGGCACGACCTGTTAAATCAATCGTTGTCATATTATAATCGCGCCCAAAGTACACACGATCAAGCCAAATTCCCCATTCCACCACTTCAATTTCTACATCTACACCTATTTCCTTCAAATTAGCTGCAACGATTTGCGCTATATTTGAATAGATTTCGTTATGGGAAGACACGGTGATTTTTGTTTTAAAGCCATCTGGGTAACCCGCTTCTGCTAATAATGCCTTGGCCTTTTCCACATCTTGCTTATACATGTTCTCTAAACCTTTCTTTTGATAGTCCCCCATCGCTGGACTCATGTTCGAGCCAAGTGGTACAGCATAGCCAGCAAAAACGGAATCAATAATATCGGCTTTACTGATGGCATAGTTCATGGCCTGACGCACTTTGACATTATCAAACGGTGCTTTCGTTTCATTAAACGTGACAATTAAAGAAGAGTTATTATTTTGATGTGATAAATGATGACTATCTTCGACCTCATTTACACGTTGCCAAGGTACACTTGTTAAATCAACTTCATTCGCCATTAAGCTCATAATGGCTGCTTGATCATCCGATTGGAACGTAAAAGTTACTTGATCCAAGTAAGGCAAGCCTTGTTTCCAATAGCTATCATTCTTTTTCAATACTAGATTAGAGCCTGGAGCATATTTGACATACGCGAATGGGCCCGTTCCTATTGGATTTTCATTATGCTTCCCATCATTACTTTTCGGAACAATCGCTGATTGGCGAGCAGTTAGTGAATAGAGGAAATTGGAATTTGGTTCTTTTAACTTAATAACAAAAGTTGTTGCATCTGGTGCTTCAGTGGACGCTACATTATCAAAGTTATTGGACATTTTTTCGCCACCATTTTTGCCCATTAAACGATCAAACGAATATTGAATATCTTCTACTGTTAACGCCTCACCGTTATGAAATTTCACACCTGAACGGATTTTAAATGTATAAGTTAAACCATCTTCTGAAATTTCATAGCTTTCTGCCAGCCCTTCTTTTAAGGAACCATCTGTTTCGGGTGCCATCAACCCTTCAAAAATATTAAGTATCATCTGATAAGAAATGGACGCTGTCGCTTTATGTGGATCTAAAAAATCTGGATCATCATTAATACGGACAACAATTTCTTGCGGTGTATTAGTTGTAACTGGCGCATTTGTCGGTACTGTATTTGTATCTTTTTTGTCCTTATCATTGGAACACGCGCTAATCATCAACCCTACAAGCAATAACAACAATAGTAAAAACCATTTTCGAATCGGCTTCACAGCATTTCTCCCCCTTATGCTTTCATTTGTTGAATACTTGAATAGCTTTCTACACCATCTAATTTAGTAGCAGCTTTTACACCGGCAAGTATGGCTTCCTCGACGACTTTCGTTGCTAAATGCCCAAGATAATCTACTGGATACGTTTGATGGCCTGTGCCTAAAACAAAAATCGTATCGCCATCGAGCATTGTATGGACAGGATATATCGTACGAGCTAATGCATTTTGTGCTAGTTGCGCGATCTTTTTTGCTTCTGCCTTTGTTAACTTTGCGTTCATAGCGACAACGCCAATTGTCGTATTCGTGCCAGCCAGTGCCTGCGAATGTCCATGCTCTTCTAAATATGCACAGCTATCAAGCCAATGCCCCGTTTGTGTGTGACGGGCTCCCGCTAAAATTGCTCTTGTAGTAGGCTCCTTAATATCACCTACTGCATTGACGGCAACAATGGCACCTGCTACAAGTCCCTCTTTACCTTTAAGTGAACTCGTGCCTAATCCACCTTTCATACAAAATTGTGGGCCCGCTAATTTCCCTACTGTTGCACCATATCCCGCACCTATATTGCCGTTTGCAAAAACACCCTTTGTTGCATTTGCCGCTGCTTCATAGCCCATTTGAGCAGTCGGTCTTGCATGCGGATCACCGATAAATAAGTCAAATAATACTGCACTTGGCACAATCGGTATTTTGGCTATTCCTGCATCTACTCCTACACCTTGCGCTTCTAAGTAATGCATCACACCTGTTGCCGCATCCAAACCAAATGCACTGCCACCTGCTAAACAAATGCCGTGGACTTGCTGAATTTCATTGATTGGGTCCAGTGCATCCGTTTCACGGGTACCCGGTGCAGAACCTCGCACATCGACGCCACATACTGCACCATGTTCAACTAAAACAACCGTACAGCCTGTTATGCCTTCTTTATTTTCGGCATGCCCTACTTTTACACCCGGCACGTCGGTAATATTGCCAAACATAAACACACCTCCTTTTAGATTGAAAATTCAGATTATTATTCATATAAAAAGCATGCGACTTGCTGCTCAGCATTTTGATGTTGCAGTGCAGGTCGTTCGATACGACATTGCTCCATAGCAAAAGGACAGCGAGTATGGAACACACAGCCTATCGGTGGATTCATCGGACTTGGTAGTTCCCCCTGTAATGGCACGACTTGCTTTGGTTTATCAAAATTAACTACAGGTATGGCAGATAATAATGCTTGTGTATACGGATGGAGAGGGTTTGCATATAACGCTGTTTTTGTACCTAATTCCACGATTCTTCCTAAATACAGCACGGCAACACGATCACTAATATGTTTAACAACACTTAAATCATGTGAAATGAATAAATACGTCAACTGAAATTCATCCTGCAAATCCATCATTAAATTTAACACTTGTGATTGTATCGACACATCTAAAGCAGATACTGGCTCATCCGCAATAATAAACTCCGGATTAATGGCAAGTGCTCTGGCGATGCCAATTCGTTGTCGTTGCCCACCCGAGAATTCATGGGGATATTTGTGCATGGCATCTTCAGGCAAACCAACCTTTTGTAATAGTTCTTTGACCCGCTTTGTACGCTGTTCTTTTGATAACGTCCATTGTAATGCCATCGGTTCTTCGATAATGCTCCCTATCCGCATACGTGGGTTTAACGAGGCAAACGGGTCTTGAAAAATCATTTGCATGTCGTTGCGATAGGTTTGTAAATGGCGGCCGTTTAAATGATGAATCGCTTGTCCCTTATATAGGATTTCACCCGCTGTCGGTTCAATCAGCTTTAAAATCGTGCGCCCAAACGTTGATTTTCCTGAGCCTGATTCCCCTACAATGCCTAGTGTCTCTCCTCGGTAGATGTCAATCGAGATATCATCAACAGCCTTGACGACTTTTTTCTCTTCCTTCATTGACTTACGTTTCACAGGAAAATAGGCTTTTAAATGATGAATTTCAAGTAACACTTCTCTGTCCGTCATGTCCAAGTGCTCCTTCCTCCGTGAATAAATGACACTTTACGCTATGATTAGGTTGGATGAACCTAGTCTCCGGTGTTTTTTGATGACAGTGTGCCATGACAAATGGACAACGTGGTGCAAACCGACAGCCATCGGGCAATGCATAGGCAGGTGGCACAGTACCAGGGATTGAAGGCAACCGAGTCATCTCTGTTTCAAGACTTGGCATTGTTTTTAATAAGGCAGCTGTATACGGATGTTTAGGCTGAAGAAAAAGCGCTCGAACAGGCGCTTCCTCGATAATTTGCCCAGCATACATCACCATCACACGGTCCGCCGTTTCAGCAACAACACTCATATCATGTGTAATAAACAAAATGGCTGACTGCTGTTCTTCTTTCATTTTCATCATTAACTTTAAGATTTGCGCCTGTACCGTAACATCCAGTGCCGTTGTCGGCTCATCTGCGATTAATAACTGAGGATTATTGGACATCGCGATGGCAATCATAACACGCTGACGCATGCCACCCGATAATTGATGCGGATATTCTGCAATAACTTTTTCTGCATTGGCAATGCCTACTTCTTTTAAAAGTTGGAGTGACATTTCTCTTGCTTGTTTTTTGGAAACTTTTTGATGCCTACGGATCGCTTCGATCATTTGATTACCAATGGTAAAAACAGGATCCAGTGATGTCATTGGCTCTTGAAATATCATGCTGATTTCATTGCCTCGTATCATGCTCATCTCTTTATTTTTATAATGCAATAGATTTTTCCCATTTAATGTGATATTTCCTGCAGCAATTTCTCCAGGAGGCATTGGAAGTAAGCGCATAATCGACAGCGATGTGATACTCTTGCCACTGCCGGATTCCCCTACAAGTGCTACCGTTTCACCTTTATGAATCACGAAACTGACATCATCGACGACTTTTGCTTTTTTCCCATTTTTTAATTGAAACTGGACGTTTAAATGGTTTACCTCCAACAATACTTGCTTGTCTTTTGCTTGTTCCACATGCTCCCCCCTGTTCACGTTCACTCTGGTGTCGCATAGCGTATCGCAATATTTTTCATTTGCGTATAATTTCTTAAAGCAACAAAGCCTTTTTCACGACCAATACCACTTTTTTTATAACCACCAAATGGCATTTGAATGCCACCTGCCGCACCGTAATTATTAATGAACACTTGTCCAGCTTTCACACGACTTGCTACATAATGAGCCGTGTCTAAATTTTTCGACCAAATGCCTGCGACTAATCCATAATCCGTTCCATTTGCTAATTCAATCGCTTCCTCTATTGTAGTGAACGTCAATATTGTTAACACCGGCCCGAAAATTTCCTCTTGTGCGAGGGCAGCGTTCGCATCAACGCCATCGACAATTGTCGGTTGGATATAATAGCCTTTTTCATAGCCTTTAATCGTGATGGTTTCGCCACCAGTGATGACAAAGCCCTGTTTTTTTGCCTGTTGCAGTAAGGTCGAAATCTTTACATATTGTCGTTCATTTAGTAGCGGCCCCATATCGACATCCGCTTCACCAGGACCGACTTTCAATGTTTGAAACTTCTTAACGAGTAGTGCAACAAAAGCTTCTTTCGCATGTTCTTCAATAAGCAAGCGTGCACCAGCTGAACAAGTTTGCCCTGCATTTTGGATAATGGCACGCACTACCCCTTCTAATGCCTGTTCCATTGGTGCATCTGCAAAGACAATATTCGGAGACTTACCACCAAGCTCTAATGTAACCGGTACGATGTTTTGGGCTGCCGCTTTCATGACGTCCATACCTGTAGGAACAGAGCCTGTAAACGTAATATGATCAATATCAGGGTGTGTCGTTAAATACGGCCCTACCTCTCGACCTAACCCCGTTATATGTTGGAAAATTCCACTTGGCAATTTCCCGGCAAACCATTTTGCCATCGCATGCGTCGTCAAAGGTGTATCTTCAGCACTTTTCACAATGACTGCGTTCCCTGTGGCAATGGCTGCCGCAACGCTTCTTGCAGTGATTTGCAGCGGATAGTTCCAAGGCACAATATGAACAGTCACCCCTACCGGTTCCAATACGACCGCATTTAATATGCCGTCCTCAATTGGAATCGTGTCACCCATAATTTTGTCCGCTGCACCACCATAAAACTCAAAGTAACGAGCTGCCGCTTCGACATCTGCCCGTGCCTGTGTTAAAGGTTTTCCTACATCACGACATTCAAGCAAACTCCATTCTTCAGCGTGCATGCGAATATAATGTGCTAATTCGATGAGCAGCTGACCACGTTCAAACGCTTTTACTTGGCGCCACTGTGCACTTTCAAAGGCGCTACGAGCTGCGCGCACCGCTTCATCAACCTGTGCCTCACTTGCACTCTTTAATTGCGCAAGTACTTGACCTGTCGATGGATTGACAACATCAATGAGGCCTTGACTGTCACCTTGCACCCACTTACCATTTATAAGCATCGGAATCAATTGCATCGTACCCCTCCTATAAGCCACGTCCACCGTCAACATGTAATGTTGTGCCTGTCACCATGCTTGCTGCATCTGAAATTAGGTAGTTTACGGCCCCTGCGATATCTGTAGGATCAACTAAACGACCAAGTGGCACTGATTGTAGAAAAACATTGTGCTTTGTTTGCTCTGCATCAGCACCATCTGCTGTAAACTGTGATAGCATTTGCGTATCTGCTGGTCCTGGATGTATCGTATTCACACGAATTTGATGGGTAGCAAGCTCAATTGCCAGCCCACGGCTAAAGCTTTCAGCCGCCCCTTTAGAAGCAATATAGGCTTGCAAACCAGGACGAGGACGCACCGCCGAAATGGATGCTATGGTCACAATCGAGCCTTTTTTTCGCGCCTTCATAAAAGGAACAACCGCTTTCGTTGTAATAAATAAACTTTTGACATTGACGTCCATCAGGCGATTCCACTCATCCATTGATACTTCCTCAATCGGCGTCGCTGCCTGCGCAATGCCAAGTGCATTGACGAGCCCATCAATCCGTCCATACTTGGCATAAACTTCGTGGAAAATCGCCTGTATATGTTCTTCCTGTAAAACATTAACCTCGTGTAGTTGTAAAGATTTTTGCGCTAGATGAGCGAGTGAGGCAACAGATAAGTCCATGCCAATGACTATATTTCCTTGCTTCAGCTGATCTTCGATAATCGCCTTCCCCATTCCTCCAGCAGCACCTGTTACAAGTACTACTTGCTGTGCAACCGCCATTTTACACACCCCTTGCCGTATGTTTTTTATTCACAAGTGCCTGACAAATCGCATCACCCATTTGCGACGTTGTAGCCTGCCCTCCAATATCCGCTGTCTTAACTGCTCCTTCTTGTAATACAGCTTCAATAGCCCTAACCACTCGTTTTTCTGCATCAGGCCTTCCAATATGGCCAAGCAATAATGCAAGCGACCAAATTTGGGCAATCGGATTGGCAATCCCTTTCCCTGCAATATCGGGTGCAGAACCATGCACCGGCTCGAACATCGACGGAAACTCCTTTTCGGGGTTTACATTGGCCGAAGGCGATAAGCCGAGCCCACCTACAATGGCCGACCCTAAATCTGATAAAATATCACCAAATAAATTCGATGCCACGACTACTTGGAAATCTTGCGGACGCTCTACAAAATAAGCGACTAATGCATCGATATAAATGGATTCCAATGTTAAAGTTGGGGTCGCTTGTGCCACAATATTTTTCGTATGCTCATCCCAAAATTTCATGGCATGAATAATCGCATTTGATTTTGTGGCACTCGTAATTTTCGATTTGCCATATTGACTGGCGTAGGAACAAGCTGCTTGTACAATTTTTTCTACGCCTAGCCGTGTCATTATCGTATTTTGAATCGCCATTTCCTGTGGTTGATGTTGATAAATATGACCACCGCTATTGGAATATTCACCTTCCGTATTTTCACGAAAAATCACCATATCGATGTCCTTACCATTTGTAAGTGGGGACGCAACTCCTTTTAGCGATTTGACCGGTCTGAAATTCACATATTGCTGAAATTGCTTGCGGATTGGCATGATAAACTCCCATACCGTCACATCATCCGGTACACGCGCATCACCAATGGCACCGAATAATATGGCATCATAACTTTTCAATATAGTGAGCGCATCTTTGGGCATCATTCGGCCATGTTGGACATAATAATCCGAACTCCAAGGAAAAATGGTTGTGTCAATTTGTAATGATGAATCGTCTCGTTGCAGATATTCGAGCACTTTTAACGCTTCAGTCATCACTTCCTTACCGATACCATCACCAGGGATAACAGCAATTTTCACCATTACGCATCACCTGCTAAAAACTTTAATGCTGCTAAACGGAAAATGGCCGTCGTTTCTGCCAGTTCTTCAATATCGACATATTCATTAATTTGATGTGGAATTTCACGATCACCCGCCCCAACCGTAACGATGGGTACACCATGGACATGAAGGAAAGTACCATCTGTTGCACCTGGCACACCATTATAAATCGGCTCTTTTTGCGTCACTTGTGCCACTGCTTCGTAAATAGCTTGTACCACTGGCTCGTCTTTCGCAGTGGCTGTTGCTGGACGATTATCAAGTACAGTTAGCTCCACTTTAAAGTCTGGATCATCTGCTTGGAGTCGTTCAATAATGGCATTGATTTTGCCTAATAATTCATCATGATCCTGTGCTGGAACAGTACGAATATCAAGCGTCGTCATACAATGATCGGGAATCACATTAATTTGCGCATCCCCTTTCACAGGTGCTCGTAAAATCGTTGGGGTAATCGATGGCCAGTTCAGCATCGGGTCACGACCTAAACGCACCTGTTCCTCTTTTTCTAATTTTTCAAGTTCTACAATCAAACGAGCCATGCGCCAATTCGGATTAATACCACTCCAAGAAATCGCACCATGTGCCATTTTGCCGAAAATATCGACCTGTAAGCGAATGGCGCCACGTTGCGCAATGCATACATTGTTTTCTTGCGGCTCACAAATAATCGCTCCGTCTACCCCATCCGCCCAGCCATTGCGAATAAAATGTTTAATGCCTAGCATCAGTCCCTCTTCATCACATGGAATACATAAAATGATCTTGCCTGTAAATTCTTCGCCATCTAGTAGCAATGATTGACAAGCGGTAATCATACATGCGAGATTGCCTTTTGTATCATTCGTCCCTCGTCCATACATACGACCATCAATAATTTCCGCACCGAACGGATCATATGTCCACGCGTCCCGATTACCCTCTGTGACAACATCTGTATGCCCTTCAAATAATAAGGTTTTCCCTGGCTTCCCCGAATCAATAATGCCAATAACATTCGGACGCCCCGGTACAACTTCTTCCACAAATGTTTCAATACCGATAGCTCGCAAATATTGCGCCACGTAATTGGCTACTTCCTGTTCATTGCCCTGTGGATCATGTTCACGATAAACACTTTCGATTCGCACAAGCTTTTGTGTTAAAGCAATAACGGTTTCCCGATCTCGTTGATACGTTGCCGATTTCTTTATAGTTGGTTCAAGCATGTATGAAGCCTCCTTTATATTAGAAAATATTTACAATCCATATTTTCATCTTGTATATTTACTAATATATTGGCTAAATTGATAATCATTCATAGAATCGTATGAAGTTTTTTGTCATTAACTTTATGGAAAAATAAGGTATACAGATGGCAATCTACACAAAAAATCGTCGCAAATAGAAAACACTCGCCCAAAACGCTGTGAGCACAACGTTTCGGGCGAGTGTTTTGTACGTTCATTATTGATTAAAGTTTTGAAAACCTACTATTTGTTTAACTCCCAGCTAATAAATAGTATTCATACGTAGTAAAGTCCATTTTATGTTTGATTTTCTTTTGGAAAAACTTCGCATTATCCTTTGTAATTTTGTAAGAGCCTGTTACTGTATGGATAGATGATAGTTGAAAAATATTTTGCAATTCCTCTAAAGAAATATCAGTCAATATTTCACTATCTTCGATTATTCTTTCTCCAGGAAAGCTCCATGCCACTTCTCGAATAACATTTTTTTCAGAAAGATAATACGGCGAGGTCATTTGCTCTACAAAAAGACGCTGCTCGCTCGCAAAGCGAAGCGCTTCTTGTTGTATACTGTTAGCACCAATATACAGATAATAGTCATCACCGAACTGGACAAAGAAATCCTCGGTAATCAGTTGACAATAAATATAATCTCTCAGCGCCATTTTACAAACAATCGGAATTTGATCAATCGTTACTAGCATATCTTCTGCCAATGGAATTGTATCAAACGATGGGTCATATAAAGGCGAAGTTTTATCAACGTTACTCAAACCATATGTCTCAAGATGAATGAGTCGTACGTTCTCAATTTGGTAAACCTCTAGAAATTTCATCACCGTATCCACATATGCTTTCTCGACCTGTAAATAGTCGTCTAACGTTAATATTTCTCCAAGAAAAGATTTTCCAATTTCTGAAGCGCTTGTCCACTCATCTCTCAAATAATGTCCTTCAGCATTTCGATAAGCAGGATTGTATTTTGTAATCCGCCATTGATAGTCGATTTCTTTACTCACAGATAGGCACCTCCAATTTAAATAAAAGTAGAGATTAACTACAGTGTTGTGTTAAAAACCTTATCAATTTCCGCTCTGTCATAGTCTAAAATCCAGTCATTATGCTTATGATAAATATCTTTTATTGCATTGGGAGAAGTTGCCAACAAATCACAACCCCTGTCATCGTAAACGTGAAAGATAGTTTTCCTATTGATATTAATGAAGTAAACGTCATAGCAAAAATACGGTTTTAATCCCAAGTCTTTATTGCAAATGGCT
The DNA here is from genome assembly GCF_046245175.1 of Lysinibacillus sp. 38-6. GTDB lineage: Bacteria > Bacillota > Bacilli > Bacillales_A > Planococcaceae > Lysinibacillus. The sequence goes on along the minus strand of NZ_CP176417.1, from coordinate 726,692 downwards.
TTTAACAATGGCATATAATTAAAATCGGATGTTTTGCATTGTAAAGTAAATCTATGCGTAATAAATCTCTCTTCTTCATCATCTTCTGGATAAATAAAAGGTAACGCTTCATGCTTTACTCTAAATAATAAAGATTTATTAATATAGCGAGGGAAATTTTTTAACTTACGTTTTAAGTTTCTCCCATTTTTAAAATCATGAATATCCATCACTACAAAAATCTCTTCATTTGGAGCATGCAGTGCTTCAAATAAAGTAATGGCTCTTTTGTAACACCCCACTACATAAGGATTATTTGGATAGTCATATTCCTTTTTCCAATCGACACCAAGTTCAAAACGAATCCCTATATCCCAACTATAAAATAAAGGTAGTCTCAATTGTAAATTGCGGTAATTTTCGTGCATAAAGTCATTTAACTGCATTTTATCACCTCAAGTCTAATATCGCTTCAGTAGATTCAAAACATGAACAAACGCAAATCATTTCAAAAATGGATTCATTTAATTCACACCTCCATTTTAAAAATAGTACATATATTTTATCAAAAACTAATTTTCAATTCCTCCAAGAACCTACCACCTACTAACTTCTATTATCCAAAATATCCTGAATCGTATAGTCTGCTAGCACAGATTGAAACGTTTTTTCCGCTTTGGCGATCACCATTGAGATAAAACGTTCAGAGCCAGTAGATGGCACAGACCAATATGGTGTTTCATTGTCATTGCCTAGCACACTATAGATCTCTAGCATGGTAATTTGCGCAGGGGCTTTATTAAGACGATAGCCCCCATAGCGGCCACTATGTGTTTGTACATAGCCGTGTTCAGCAAGCTTTGCAAGTATTTTTCTAACGAACGTGGCATCTTCCCCAAGCATCTCCGCAATCACATTACTTTTTAAGAGCTCGTTCGATGCCGCTAGTAAAACGATTGCTCGCAATGCTACATGGAACCATTTCGGCCCAAGATCACCCGATTGGATAAGTAGCTGCATGGTCATTCCTCCAATTTTCTAAATACTCTATTATTTTAATTGACATCTCTTAATCATTGTACTATGTTTTAATTGTGATATTTTATTCACAATTAAAAATAAGGAGGGCATGCAATTGGAAAACCGAGTACACCCTGATTTAAAAACGTTCTTATCGGCTATGCCAGAATCACACTTAACTAGAGAAAACATTGTAGAATCACGTAGCGTTATGCATGAAATGCTTGGCAAGGAAGAAGTCACGATGGAAAATGTCACGACATCTGAGCGCTTTATCGCTAGTTCAAACGGGGCACCAGACGTTCGTATCCGTATTTATGAACCAACAGAGAAATGCGACACGTTACCTGCTATTTTGTATATTCATGGTGGCGGTTTTATTATTGGCTCTATCGACATGTTTGATGCAAGTTGTCAGATGCTTGTTTCACAATTAAATTGTGTAGTCGTTTCTGTTGGCTATCGCTTAGCTCCAGAGCATCCTTACCCTGCTGGCGTGGAAGATTGCTATACAGCTCTTGAATGGCTAGCGGCTAATGCAGCTAATTTAGGTATTGATGTAAATCGTCTTGCTGTTCATGGTGCAAGTGCGGGAGGTGGTCTAACGGCTGCTGTTTCCTTATTGGCTCGGGATCGAAAAGGGCCGAAAATTGCGTTTCAAATGCCCCTTTATCCGATGATTGATAATCGTTGTATTTTACCATCAAATGATGAAATTACAGATGCGAGAGTGTGGAATGGTCCTCAAAATCATCGTGCATGGGAAATGTATTTAGGGCCTCACTATGCTGATGATGCGCCTAGTTATGCGGCACCTTTGCATGCAGAAGATTATAGCGACCTTCCTCCTACCTATACATTTATTGGCGATTTAGATCCTTTCCGTGATGAAACTATCGAATATATTGCGAAACTGACAAAAGCGGGTGTGCCGACCGAATTTCATCTATATCCAGGTTGCTTCCATGGCTTCGAGCATATGGTTCCTCAAGCAGAAATCAGCCAACGCGCGATTGAAAATTATCTGTATGCTTTTAAAAAGGCTTTTGACAAAGCGGCTTCGCCTACTACTTAACTAATCGCGACTCTGGGGTGGATTTATCGGCAATTTCCTGAGTTTTATCAGCGATTCTGGAGGTTTTATCAGCGATTTCCTGAGTTCTATCGGCGATTCTTGCAGTTTTATCGGCGTTTTTCTTGGTTCTAACGGCGATTACAGAAAATCCTGTTTCTTTCTATATTAAGAAAACAACAAGAGCATCTAATTTTAGATGCTCTTGCGAATTTTTTATGATTATTGCTGACGCGATTCTGTCATTTGTTTCCAAACAGAGCCTTTTGCTTCTTCGCCCTGTTCAATACGAGCGATGGCCATTTTCACTTGAAGCTTTACTTCAAATTCTTTATCATCTTCCGCTGCCTTTAAGGCAGGTAATGATTGCTCTGTCCCTACTTCATATAGATACATCGCAGCACGCCAGCGAACAAGTTTATTTTTATCTTGTAATGCTTGCTGCATCGCCTCTTCAAATTCCACAAACCCTAGGTCACTCATACAGTCTCCTGCTGTCCGACGCACCGCTGCACTTTTGTCCCGCAATGCTTTTTCCAAATATGGTACAACGGCAACATCTTCAATCATGCCTAAGTAGACTGTTGCTAGGCGACGAATAGACATTTGATCATCTTGTAATGCTAAATCTAAAAGTGGTAAATCATCTAGTTCAGGGTCTGCCATTTGGTCAAGTAATTGGAAACGTTTTTCCCATTCTGGCTGTTGAAATTGCTCCACTGTTATTTTCAGCTTTGCAGGTTTTTGGTTCACTTTCTCTGTATCATTGATGGAGGCCACAATATCTTCCAAACGTTGTGCTGAATAAGTGACATCGATTTCTTGTTTAACCGCTTCGGCAATTTCTTCAAGCTCGCCATAACGAACACCGTAATCAATCCATTTACGTTGGAAAATGTAGTTCTCATCGACATCTGTTGCAATGATTTTATTGAAAGCCTCAACAAAACGCTCACCACAGCTCACACGGTATTCACGTTGGTTATCAAATACCTTCACTTGCAATGGTACTTGCTTGTAAAACTGTACATGGACGTATACTTCGCCGTAAAATTCATTGGCAATTTGGATGTCACTAGCTTCCGTTACATCTTCACCCAACACTTGTCGAATGCTCGATAAAATACTTTCCCATGCGTATTTCGCATTGCGTTCGACCGCAAAGAAGTCCGCTACATGATAGACACCTTTCACCCCTTCAATGGCTAAAATAGCTGCCGCTTCACCAGTAGCTTCGTCTTTATTGTCCTTTGTAAAGTTAAAGCTTTTGCCAAACGGTAATTCCGTATCGACAATAATTTTCATAGAATTTGGACTTGGTGTCGGCTCAATTGTAAGTATTTTCATGTAATACGCTCCTTATCCGTTTACGATTTCATCCAAGTACGACCATCTTTCAATTAGATGCTCGTAATGGGCATTCAGCTCATCTAGTTTAGCTGTTAACTCTTGTAGTTTAGTAAAATCAGCGCCAGCGTTCGCAATACCTTCTTCCGTTTCCATAATCGCTGTCTCCGTTTTTTCTATATCAACCGCAATGGTTTCCCATTCTTTTTGCTCTTTAAATGATAGTTTTTTCTTATCTGATTTGGGCTTCTCAACCTTTGGCTTATCCACTTTCGGAGCTTCCGCTTTTACAGCTGTTTCCTGCTCACGCTTTTGTAAATAATCACTATAAATATCAAGTGATTCATCAACATGTCCTTGTCCGTCTAACACCCAAAGTTTTTTGGCGATACGATCGAGGAAGAAGCGATCGTGGGAAATGGTAATAACGACCCCTGGGAAATGTTCGATAAAGTCTTCTAATACACCGAGTGTTTCAATATCTAAATCGTTTGTCGGTTCGTCCAGTAACAACACATTCGGTTGCTCCATTAATAGTCGTAATAAGTGTAGACGCTTGCGTTCTCCACCTGATAATTTACCGATTGGCGTACCGTGTGCATGCAGTGGAAATAAAAAGCGCTCTAACATTTGAGCAGCGGAATAGCGTACACCTTCTGCATCCGTAATATCATTTGACGCTTCACGAATATATTCAATCATGCGCTCATTTTCATTCATTTTCGGTAATGTTTGTTTAAAATGGGCAAGTTTGACGGTTGAACCGACATGGATTTCCCCTTTATCTGGTGTCAGTTCGCCAGCTAGCATATTGAGTAACGTTGATTTCCCAACACCATTGGCGCCAATAATACCGATGCGATCGCCTTGTTGCAGTAAAAACGTAAAGTGCTCGACAATTTTTTGCGCGCCAAAAGCCTTTGAAATATTTTCAGCTTCTAATACTTTACGTCCAAGGCGTGTTGTCGCTAAGCCCAATTCTAGTGACACATCATCTGATTTGCGCTCTAGGTTATCTTCAAGTTGTTCGAAACGTTGAATACGAGCCTTTTGCTTTGTTGAGCGTGCTTTGGCACCGCGACGAATCCATTTTAACTCCGAACGATAACGATTGCGATCTTTTTGGGCTGAAGCCGCGGCCATTTCCTCACGAATGGCACGCGCTTCTAAAAAGTCGCCATAATTACCTGTATGACGATATAACGTTTGGTCAGCAATTTCGTAAATATGTGTCGACAATTCATCTAAGAAATAGCGATCATGGGTAATGAAAATAACAGCACCTTTTAAGCGCAACACCATTTCTTGTAGCCACTCTGTGGACTGTACATCTAAATGGTTGGTCGGCTCGTCCAATAAGTAAAGATCTGCCGGCTCAATTAACACTTTCGCTAATGCGACTCGTTTTTGTTGACCACCTGATAGCGTTAAAACTTCCTTATCAAACATTTCGATACCGAGCTTTGTTAGCGCCGTTTTTGCAAGCGCATTGACATCCCACGCTTGTTCCTCATCCATCCGTTGCTGTAAACTAAACAAAGTTTTTTGTAAGCTCTCTGATGTTGGATTTAAAGCGAGTGCCGCAACTGTCTCTTCATATTGACGGTTTAGTTGTAAAACGGGAGAATCACCAGCGAACACTGCTTGTAATACCGTTTCACCAGTGTTAAAAGTAGGTTCTTGCGGTAAATAAGCTACACGATATTTATTTGGACGATCAATATCAATTGCATCCGCTTCAATTTGACCGGCTAAAATTGATAACAATGTCGATTTCCCTGTACCATTAATGCCGATTAGACCCGCACGTTCCCCTTCATATATTGTAAATTCAATATTTTGAAAGAGCGTTTTATCGCCCACTGTTTTCGTTAAATTTTGTACGATTAAATGACTCATTATGCTTGTCCATCTCTTTCATTTTGTAATTGCTCTAAAAAGCATACCATAAATTGATGGCGTTCATTAGCCATTTGCTTACCTTTATCCGTCGTCATTAAATCTTTCAACAATAAAAGCTTTTCGTAAAAATGCGTGACAGAAGATGTATTTTTACTACGATAATCTTCTTCCGTCATTGTTGTACGCGCTTGTTCTGTGTCATCATATAATTTCCGGCCTTTTGCTCCACCATAGGCAAATGTCCGAGCAATGCCCACCGCTCCAATTGCGTCTAAACGATCCGCATCACGAACAATTTTCGCTTCCAGTGATGTCGCCTTGAGCTCATTGCCACCATTAAACGACACTTGTGCAATACAATCACGAATATGTTGTTTCTTCACTTCGCTTATTGGCAATTCATTGATTAATTTGTCTTCTTGTTCCTTGCTATCTGTATACTTCTTATCACTTACATCATGCAAAAGTACCGCCATTTTTACAACTTCTGCATCTGCTTTTGGCTCTGTATGTAAAATCGCTAACGCATTTTGATAAACACGCTCAATATGTTGAAAATCATGACTTGCATCAAATTGCTCATATATACTACGTACTTTGTTTTTTAAATGATTCATCATCGATATCAGTCCTTTCCCTTTGCCTATTATACTGTATTGCTATTAGAAGTTGGTAACGATGTCATCATTAATCAAAGAAAATTAAATAATTAATACATATCAATTGACTAATTTTTCAGAATATTGTAGGATAAAAGTACAGAACAATCTTACTTGTTCTGTATACTCACAATTTGCGTAGCGTACAGCAAACTATGTGTTCTACATTTTTAAAAAACTTCAGCGGGCTTACAATTGAATATTGTGTAACAAAATCATGAAATGCGTATAGTGTAACCGATCATCTTCAATAAAAGTGAACACTTTCCCTTAAATTTCAAGTTTGTTAACCCGCATAGTGGATGTACAATACAAAAAATGTGAACAACCAGTTAGCTTTGTTTGCGTGACCGTGAAGGTTTTAACCAAATGTTGCAAGGTTTATGGATTTTTCATTAAATGAAGCTACCTTCAATTTACTTGTATGTTGAACGTATCTTTGCCTTTAGTGTTTAATGTATAACCAATTAAGCAATCATGTTGCGAAAAACCACATCATTCGAGTCGTGTTAACAAAAAATTGATAATTCATTTAAGCCAAAAGTAAGTAATACGTTACGAAGGAAGTAGGAAATAAAGTGATTGTATGTAATACCCACCCGCTGAAGGAACAATAAAAGCTGCCCATCTTCGATGAGATGTTGGCAGCTTTTATATTACCTATGATAGTAGGCTCAATCATAACAATTTGGACAATCCTACTGCGATGTAAATGGCCCCTGATACATAAAACCTTAATAGTTATGATTTGTCAGCCTACAAGGCACACAAAAGAATAAGTTCCCCTGCTAATCATATAGTTTTTAAGAAGTGTATTAATAAGGGGGTTTTATAATGGTGATCACACCCGGTATTGAAGATCTACCTTATGTACTTCAAGAAAATGGTGTGAAGTTTTTTACGTTAATAGCAGAAGAAATCACATGGGAATTAGTCGATGGCATTTTTATTAAAGCATGGGGTTACAATGGCTCCACCCCAGGCCCAACAATTCGTGTTTTTCCTGGAGATAAAGTTTGTATTAGAGTCATTAATCACTTACCTGTCCATACAAGTGTCCATTGGCACGGATTAATCGTACCTAATGTGATGGATGGTGTCCCTCCCATTGAGCCTTCCCCATTTATTGACCCTGGCTATTATTTTGATTATCATTTTACAATCGTCAACCCTCCTGGTACGTATATGTATCATTCCCATGTAGAAGTTTCTATACAGGACAATGCAGGGTTATTAGGTGGCTTTATTGTGGAAGACCCTGCAAATGACTACATGCCAAAATCCAAAGATTATCTCTGTTTACTGCAAGAATGGGCTGTAGGCGCACTACCATGGGGAGATTTAACAAAAGGAACGTATGATTTAACTTTTATTAAACCAGATTTTAATTTCTTTACAATCAACGGACGTTGTTACCCATTAACCGAACCTTTACAAGTCAGCTATGGCGATACGGTTAAAGTCCGTTTCGGCAATATTCAAATGCACCACCACCCTATGCATTTACATGGCCATCAATTTAAAGTAGTCGGTGCAGATGGTTTTCCAATTGCCCCACAAACACAAATTCATAAAAATACGATACTCGTGGCGTCAGGTGAAACATGGGATATTAGCTTTCAAGCCAATAACCCAGGTATTTGGCCATTGCACTGTCATATGCCCCATCACGATACAAATAATGGTGTAGTTGGCTTAGGAGGTATGTTTACTACTGTAAAATATGAAGATATCCCGTATTAATTGAGTTAACCTATTCACAAAAGAAAAAGCATATAAAATGTCTCCATTTTATATGCTAAATCCTATTTCTAAGCTGGTCATTAAAACAATCCTACCGCATGTCCTTCACGATCGACATCCATACGTAAAGCAGCTGGTTGCTTCGGTAAACCTGGCATTGTCATAATATCACCTGTCAGACAAACTAAGAAGCCTGCACCAAGCTTTGGAATGACTTCACGAATTGTGACAGTAAAGCCTTCAGGACGTCCAAGTAATGTTGGTTGATCAGATAATGAGTATTGCGTTTTCGCCATACAAATCGGCAGAACATCCCAGCCGAATTTTTCAATTTGCGCAATTTGTTTTTTCGCTTGGTCTGTAAATTGGACATCTTTCCCGCCATAGACCTTTTGGACGATTGTACGCACTTTTTCTTCAATTGATTCTGTTACATCATATAACGGAGAGAAGTTATTTTCTTCATTTAGGACTGAAAGGACTTGCTCTGCTAGGGCTAAACCGCCTTTGCCGCCCTCTTCCCAGACATTTGTACGGGCGATGCGCACATCATGTTCTTGACACCAGTTTAGCACTGCTTCTAGTTCTGCTTCTGTATCTGTAATAAAACGGTTTAATGCGATAATTGGTTCAACACCGAATGTGCGAATCGTTTCAACGTGTTTCGCTAAGTTTTCGATGCCTTGTAACAACGCAGGCACGTTTTCTCCAACGAGTGCTGTTTTTGCGACACCGCCATGCATTTTCAACGCACGAATTGTTGCCACGATGACTACTGCACTTGGTTTGAAGCCGGCTTTACGTGCTTTAATGTTCATGAACTTTTCAGCACCTAAATCGGAACCGAAGCCCGCTTCTGTTACAACGATATCCGCAAGCTTACGTGCTGTTTGTGTTGCCATAATGGAGTTACAGCCGTGTGCGATATTCGCAAATGGGCCGCCATGAATAATAGCAGGTGTCCCTTCTAATGTTTGCACTAAGTTTGGTTTGAAGGCATCTTTTAATAGCAAAGTTAGCGCGCCTTCTACTTGTAAATCACGTACAAATATTGGCTCACGCTCGAATGTATAGCCGATTACGATGCTTGCTAAACGCTCACGTAAATCATCGATGCTTGTCGCTAAACAGAATACCGCCATAATTTCAGAGGCAACGGTAATATCAAAGCCGTCCTCACGTGGCATCCCTTGAATGGGACCACCTAGACCGATAACTACTTTTCTAAGTGCACGGTCATTTAAGTCCATTACACGTTTCCAAATGATGCGACGAGGATCAATGTTTAACGCATTGCCTTGATGGATATGATTATCAATAAAGGCTGATAGCGCATTATTAGCTGCTGTGATGGCATGCAAGTCTCCAGTAAAATGCAGATTAATATCTTCCATTGGTACAACTTGCGCGTATCCACCGCCTGTTGCTCCACCTTTAACACCCATTACTGGACCAAGGGAAGGCTCACGCAGGGCAACAACAACATTTTTCTTTAATTGATGAAGGGCATCTGCCAATCCAACTGTTACTGTTGATTTTCCTTCACCAGCTGGCGTTGGACTAATCGCTGTTACTAAAACGACCTTGGCATCTGGACCATTCGCTGTTATTTTCAATGGATCGATTTTTGCTTTGTAGCGACCATATTGTTCAAGTGCATCTTCTGGAATGCCCGCCGCTTCTGCTATGTCTATAATAGGTTTCATAACCGCTTGGCTAGCGATTTCTAAGTCTGATAAAGGTTGATTTTTCGTTGTCATACGGCACCTACTTTCTATACTATTCAACTCCATTATAGACTTTATTGTGAAAGAAAACACAGTTAGTTATGCAATATTTCGACAATCAATTGACATCTGTATTTAATTCATGTATGTTCTAAGAGAAAATGCAATTTTTCATTTTTTTATCAATTGTCCCATGAATTAATTGATAGTATTTTACATTCAAGCGCATTGGAGGCGAATGCTTTATGCAACAAGGAATCGTAAAGTGGTTCAATAACGAAAAAGGTTATGGCTTTATTGAATGTGATGATGGAGAAGATGTATTTGTACATTTTACGGGCATACAAGAGGAAGGCTTCCGTACACTTGAAGAAGGACAAAAGGTTTCATTTGATGTAGTGGAAGGCAATCGCGGACCTCAAGCATCAAATGTTGTTAAATTATAACGAAAGGAGCTGTTCAAACGAACAGCTCCTTATTTTATGGACATATTATGGGTTAAGCCAATAAAATGCATCCGGGAAAATTAATGTTTCCTTCGACCGATCACAATCTCTCAACGTAACACCGAATGGCCCTTCACATTTACGACCAAGCATCATTTTCGTTGCGGCAGCTTCTTCATAAAAATCTAAGCGGATATTAGGTAAATGTAATGAAATAAAAGTAGAATGTACCTCAGGCTCCTCTAGTTGCAATACTTCCTGCCAAAGCTTGGCGATTGCCATAGCATCTTGCACATAAAATTGCACAGATTCCATCGAAATATGTTGCGTCGTTTTGAGCGCGCCACTTGCCTCTAATTGTGCATAGCGCTCCTCGTCCCCGTCAGCCCATTCAATAAAAAACGGAAAATCAATCGCTTGCCCTTGTTGCCCGAAATGTAATAGCTTCCATTGCACAATCGAGCCATCAGGTCTCGTTCGACTACAAGCATCTGGTCCATAAACTTCTAAACCAAGCGCACGTAAACGCTGTGCCTCTTCCTCTATTTTTGTTGTGCGTAAAGCAATTCTTGAAAAACCGTAGCGCTCAGCGTGCTGTTTAAACGTATAATGCAAAGAATACGGTAATTTTGCCGCTTCCTCGAACAGCGCACGATCATAAATCGCTATTTGCTCAATATAACTTAATCCAAAATAGCTTAACGTATTATACGTTCCCCACATTGTGTGCTGACCGCCATTTACGGTATGTATATGACGTTTATTTAAAAAGACTTTCATATTTTCTGGTGATGGCACTTGGTGAACTAAATGATCAAAATACAAAGTCATATTTCTCACTCCTTTTTGTCCTTTCATTATATACTTTACAGGTTTGTTTTGTAGGTTTATGTCAAAATTAAAAATTTTCAAACAGTGATATCTATCCATCCTATGAAACTATTTTATAGGATGCCATCCAAGACTGAAATCGTTTTTTGAGAGAAACAAAAACTGAAAGTTTTAAGCATGCGAAAAAGGGTATTACTTTACAAAGGTTTGAATTGTTTTAGTAAATGTTGCAGCAGAAAGGATAAAAATATGAAAAGATCTTTATACGTCCGTCTAGTCATTCTAATTTTTTGCTTTTTCAGCTTTATGAATGACGTAGAAGCGATGGAAAATCACGAAGCTAATCGAAAAGTCATCTTGATTTCCTTTGATGGCATGAAAAATGACTATACGAATCAATATGTGCAAGAAAATAAATTACCCCATATTCAACAGCTACTAGAAAATGGCGTCACAGCAAAAAACCCTATGACCATTACCCCTTCTCTTACTGCTCCATCACATGCAGCAATTGCCACAGGGGCTACACCTAAAGAAACAGGCATTGTCAGTAATCATTTTCACGAACCAAGTACGGCGTTAGAAAAAGAAAAAAGCGGCTTCCGTGCGGAAATTGAAGTTCCCCCATTATGGGTAGAAGCGAGAAAACAAGGGAAAACAACTGCTACCGTAGCATTTCCCGGCGCGAATCCTAAAGAGGGTAAACAAGGTGATTACTCTATTTATTTCGGCAAAACGTGGTCTCCTAGTCGTTTAGAAACGTTAACCTTCCATACAACAACTGCATGGAGCCAAACTCCTACAAGCTTCAGTGCTATAAAGGAAGCCAAATTCTCTATTAATATGAAAAAGGAAAAAAATCGTCGCATCATCTATGTTTTAGCGCTTGACTCAACAAATGATCAGCAACAAAACTATGACACATTTGTATTTTCCGAAGATCGAAAGGTGGATAATACTGACTTTATAGTTAAAGGCAATGAATGGGGTTCACTTTCCCTTGATTTAAAAGACCAACAAAGTGCTGGCTTTTGGTTCAAAATGAAAGGAAATAACGAAGACCTTAGCCAACCTGTCAAGCTGTACCGCACAGCCGTAACTTCTAGCTTAATTAGTGGTCCTAAAGGTTTTGCCGAGGAGATTGATAAGCAATTTGGTTTTTATCCAGTACAAGATGATGACCGTGCCCTTGACAAAGGATGGATTACAAGAAAGGAATATGAAGAAATTAGCACTCGTTCAGTCATGTGGGTTACAAATGTTTCACTCTATATAAAACAGCACTACAATCCTGATTTGCTCATGTTTTATGCACCACAAATCGATCATGAACAACATAAGTATTTATTAATCGATCCTCGTCAGCCAGATTATTCAGACGAAAAATCTAAACAATATATGCGCTATATCGAGTGGTCGTATCAATTAGCAGACGAGATAGTCGGTAAAACATTGCAAACACTTCAAGATGATGACGCTTTATTTGTCGTCTCCGATCATGGAATGGAACCTGCCCATTCTACTCTTTCGCCTAACAAAGTATTACTAGATGCTGGCTTATTAACGGTAGATGAAAAAAATAACATTAACTATGATAAATCAAAAGCATACGCTATTCCTAGCGGCTCAGTAGCCCATGTCTATATTAATCTAAAACACCGTGAAAAAGGTGGTATAGTCCCACCCGATGAATATGAACAAGTCCGCGATCAAATTATGCAAGCTTTTAACGAGGTGGAAGTTACATATAACAAAGGTGCAATGATTCAACAGGATACAAAAAAATTAAAGGCTAATTTCTCGTTAACGACAGTTCAGCATTATGTTAAAGATATTTGGAGCCATCTGATGGAACCAAGAGTGCATCCTTACGAGAGTGTTCTGAAAAATGACAATATCAACCTTTTGGAACATCAAAATGCCGGCGATGTCGTATTGATTGGTGCGCCTGGCTACGTGATGGGAAGCGATATCGAGAAAAATGTAACGCCCCCTATTCAATTAGGAACACATGGAGGGGATGCCACTAGAAGCATGCTAAGACCTGTATTTATGGCAACTGGCCAAGATTTTTACAAAGACAAAAAATTAAACGCCACATCCAATTTAGATATAGCACCTACTATTTATCATATACTTGAGTTGGATATCCCACCATTTGTCGAAGGCGAAATCATTACAGGGCTTTTCAATGAAAAAACTACACTGAATAAAGGGAATGATTAAGCAAGTCATTCCCTTTTACCTGTTGCGAGCACATACCCTAAAAATTTTAGTGGCGTTTCTTGTTGTGTTAGTGGCGATTCTAAAAGGTTTAATGGCGTTCCTTGCTGTGTTAGTGGCGATTTCAAGAGGTTTAGTGGCGTTCCAGAAGGTTTTATTGGCGATACTAACAAAAATGACTCACCAATGCGGCAAGTCATTTCAAAAAATTTATATTTACTTAATCAAAAATGATTGTGCCTGCATAAATAGCGTTTGTTCTCACGCCTGGTTTAATTTCCCCATTAATCGAATAAATGTTTTTATCCATTAATACTAAGCCTTCCCCACAAGGTGCATCAAATGGAATCTTGCCTACAGAGCGCCAAGAATCTTTGGCTGCATTATAGATGAGTACATCTTTATTCCAATTAAACTCATAAGGATCTGCAGTAAAGTATTTCGTTCTAAACGCTAATAGCTCGTCATCTTTCAATGAACCTAAATTTTTCACTGCATTATCATATACGTCTTTATTAAAACCACCAATGACCATCATTTCATTGTTATTTAATTTAACCGAATTAGCACCTAGTAAAGATATTTCCTTCCCATTCACTTTGACAGAAGAAACTTTTGTCCATTCATTTTTCTTAATATTATATTTATAGCCATCTGTATAAGCGATTGATCCTCCACCACTAAATACATAAAGATCGCCATTTAAAACTTGTGCTACACTTTGATTTCGAACGCTTTCACCTGGAATAGGTGCTAGCTCTTTCGTTTTCAATGTTTTTAAATCATATTCATATAATTTATTGCTCTCTTTTGCATTTTGCTTACCAAGCCCAATGTATAACTTGCCATCTTTCTCCACAGCTATTCCATCACTAAACGTAAATGGTAAATCGCCTATTTTTTCTACTTGTAATTTCTTATGTTTATCAACTGTTAATAACGTAATATCGTCTGCATATTCTTTGTTAGGACTTCCCCCAACATAATAAATTCCTTTATCAGTCGTAATCGAAGAACCATAGCCTATCTCATAATTAAGATTCGTATGTTCGACCATTGTTAACTTATTTTTCTCTTTTTTATACACATAAATATCAGAGTAATGTTGCTTTGCGCCTCCATTTAATACAGTTTCATAAGGGAAATTTGCTCCCCCTCCTACGATTAAATAATCTTTATATGAGCCAGATAGCACGCCGGCAGTTCCTTTATTCTTATCAAATCCTTTTTGTGCCTCAAGCTCTCCTGCATATTCCCATGTTATTCGTTCCACTGAATCTCCGCCTTTAGAAGCTTCTACCTTACTTCCAATACCGACGCCTAAAACCAACATTGATGTCATTGCAGCTACCAAAAATTTTTTCATCATTTCTCCTCCTCATATAGAAATACCATCAAATTTCTTATTATAGATAATGACAAAATATCTCCAATCACCTCCTTTGGGGATTGCATTTATTTCTAAATCACCTTAATAAAAATCTCAATATTCCGAATATTTAACCGTTAAAAATTTTTGAAAGGATACCTTACAGTGAAAAGAGGTAGTATCGACAACCTTTGTGGTATATAATCTGCGTTGGAAGTCGTAAGATGAATGTATTTTTGAATCTAAGAAGAACACAGCACTCTTCCTTTACAATAAAATCTCCTTTCTAGCAATTGCTTGACCAGTCAATTGCTAGAAGCTGTTAGGAGATAGAACTAATCGTGATGCTAGCCTTTCAATGGCTTTCTTTTTGATAAGCTAAAACCCCTCGACAAAATGTCATCTGTACATCATAATCGCTGTTTAAGACAACTAAATCCGCATCCTTGCCGACAGCAATACTGCCCTTACGATGACTAATATGTAACTGCTTTGCAGGATTAATGGACGTCATTTTAATGATATCTTCCAACGTACAGTCACAAAAATGAAGCATATTTTTCATGGCATCCTTTAACTTTAAAACACTGCCCGCTAACGTGCCGTTTTGTAATACAGCCGTCCCATCTTTTACAATGACTAATTGACCACCTAAATCATAGTTGCCATTTTTTAAGCATTTTGCCCGCATGGAGTCTGTTATTAAAATGAGTTTCTCGCTTTTTTTGTTTCGATACGCTAGCTGAATCATTTCTGGACATACATGGATGCCATCGACAATTAACTCCGCATATAATTCGTCTAGAAGCAAAGCCGCACCTACAACGCCAGGCTCTCGATGATGCAAGCCTTTCATTTGATTATACAAATGCGTTACCTGTGTTGCACCTGCACTAATGGCCTCCTTAACATCCGCCAATGTTGCATCCGAATGGCCAATTGAGACGACAACACCCTGTTGTTTGAGAAACTGAACGAGTTCTAAACCACCCTGTTGCTCAGGAGCCATCGTCACCAATTTAATCGTACCTTCAGCTAGTTGTTGCCATTTTTCAAAAACTGCAATTTCTGGCTTAATAATAAACTCTACGGGTTGAGCGCCAGCCATGCTAGGATTAACAAATGGCCCTTCCAAATGAACCCCTAGCACTTCCGATTGCCCTGATTTTTGAAAATTTTGTATAAAATCCGCTGCATTTTTTAATGCTTTGGAAATATTATCATCTGATTGAGTCATCGTCGTTGCTAAAAAGCTTGTTGTACCTTCTTGTGGTAATGCTTGGACGATTGTTTCGAGTGCTGCAATCTCTCCATCCATAACATCAGCGCCAGAAGTGCCGTGAATATGAATATCAATCATGCCAGGTATGACTGTTTGTCCATGTAAATCGATAATATCGGATTGATCATCCTCATTAAAATCGGTCATCCATCCTAGTGCTAAAATTTCCATCCCTTTTATCTTAATAAATCCATTGGGAATCATCTGATTTTCTGCGTAAATTTTTGCATTGATCAACACAATTGATTGATTCATTTTATCGTACCCCACAATTTCCACTTCTTCTTAAGTCTTCAGTCTGCTTTATAACATCTTTTCAATGACCGCTTCTGCCGTTAGTTCTTTGTTGTGAACGGATTCTTTGTTCGTTTGCTTGAAATATTCAAGGTAAAGCAAATCTAAAAGATAGAGCTGAGATATCTTTGCCGATAAACTGCCCCCTTGAAGTGGCCCTTCATTTGCCCCACAAAGCAATGTAATATCCGCAAAACTTGTTAAAGGAGATTTTGCGAATCTCGTGATGGAAATAATTTTTGCCCCACGTTCTTTTGCTACTTTTGCTACTTCAATCGTATCTTTCGTTGAGCCCGAATAAGATATGAGAACGGCTACGTCTTGATCAGTCATTAACGCCGCAGACATAATTTGAAGATGTGAATCGATTGAACACTCCGTTTTATTCGTAATTCTCATAAACTTATTTTTTGCTTCCATCGCTGTCATCAATGATGAACCGACGCCAAAAAAGTGTATTCTTTGTGCCTTAACCATGCACTCAACAGCATGAGCAATATCATTTTCGGATAGTAAATTAAACGTTTCTGTTAGTGCATGAACATTTGAAGATAACACTTTTGAGGAAAGCTCTGCAATGGTATCTTGCATCGTGATCGCCCCGAGTTGCGGGGTTTCATTATCAAGTGAAATGCTGTGCGCTAAAACAATTTTAAACTCCTGATAGCCTTTAAGATCCATCGTTTTACAAAATCGAAATACACTCGATTCTCCAACGCCACATGCGTCTGCCAAATCTGTAATCGACATGTAGATGACATCTTTTATATTTTCGAGAATATAATCAGCTACCTTTTTTTCCGTGTTAGTAAATGAATTGTATCTTGAATGAATGAGTGAAAATATATCTTGATTTCCCATTATAGTACTCCTTCTATTAATCGCCTCTTAAATGAAGTGATACTGCACCAAGAACGCCGGCTTTATTTCCAAGAGAGGCTTTCATAATTTTTACATCTGAGAAACTCTCCATCGTTAACGCTTTAACTTGCTCTGCTATATTGTGGACGAGGTTTTCCTGTTCCATTACTCCACCACCTATTATAATCGCTTGAGGATTAAAAATGTGAATGAAGGAAGCTAACCCTAATGCAATTTCTAAAATCCAATCTTGATAAACCTTTTCTAAACTTTTATCTCCTTGATGCATCTTTTCAAATATGACCCTACCATTTATAAAGTCAGTGTTAATTTCCTGTGCTTTTTTAATGAAAGCGCTAGTAGATGCATACGTTTCATAGCAACCTCTACTACCACAGTTACAGTTTTCACCGAAAGGATGGGTAATAACATGCCCGAATTCTGCCGCTAATCCATTATGACCTTTATAAATGTTAGAGTCTATGATTATGGCACCACCAATACCAGTACCATATGTTATACATAGAAAATCTTTAAAGTGCTTGGCTGCACCAAAATACTTTTCTCCTAAAGCAGCTGCATTGACATCATTTTCAACTTTAACAGGGACGTTAAATTGATTCTCAAGAATCGTTTTTAATTTCGTACCCGTATAGTTTGGAATATTGTCGTTGGCATAAAGAATAGAACCATCTGTACTATCAACTTGTCCTGCAGTGCTTATACCGATTGCGTCAAAGCCTTGAAATTCATTTATTATTTTAATTAGTTTTTCAACTAAATACTTTCCGCCTTTTTTACTTTCCGTATCATATTCTTTAAATACTTCGATGTGCCCATCTTCATTGACGATACCTACTTTTATCGATGTGCCACCAATATCAGCTGCTAATATTTTCACTTCAATCATCCTTTGAGACACTATTATCTTCGCCTGACAATGTCATTGACTATTGAATCGCACGTACAAATCTTTTTGTAATTTCCATCGGTCTTGTAATAGCCGTACCTACCACTGCTGTATGAACACCCAAATCAAAAACGCGTTTCAGTTCTTCTGGCGTCCAAATACCTCCTTCAGCAATAACAGGTATCGGAAAACTTTCGACTAATCGTTGAATCAACTCTAAATCTGGCAATTCCTTGCCATTTGTATAGGCTGTATAACCACTCAACGTCGTACCTAAGCAATCAAACCCTAACTCATAAGCCTCTTGCGCCTCTTCAAATGTAGAGCAATCTGCCATAAAAATTTGATCTTTATATTGCGCTCTAATTGCTGGAAACTGCTCACTAATTGTCTTGCCATCTGGTCGTATCCTTTTCGTTGCATCAAGGGCAATAATATCGACCCCCTCTTGATAAAGCAACTCAACCTCTTTACATGTCGGTGTGATAAAAACATCGGAGCCATCGCACGTCTTTTTGATAATGCCGATAATCGGCAGTTCCACCATTTCCTTAATTTCTCTAATATCTTCTATACTATTTGCTCTAATTCCTTTAGCGCCTCCAAGCATCGCAGCGTAAGCCATTTTACCCATGATAAAAGAGCTGTGAAGTGGTTCCTCTGGGAGTGCTTGACATGAAACGATTAATTGTCTTTTAATACCATCAAATATTTTTTGTTTATTATTCATTCGCATACATCTCCATGGATAAACATATTACTTATCTGCCCCAATCGTAATTCCTTTTGTAAAATACTTCTGGAAGAAAATAAATATTAATAGCATTGGAATGGCCGCTACAGTAGCGCCAGCCATCTTATAAGCAAAGTTTGGATTTAAGTCTTGCATTAAGGTTGCAATCCCTACCATTAATGTTTTTGTATCCTTATCTTGCCCTACAACGAGTTGCCATAAGTAGTCATTCCAAACTTGCACAAAATTAAGAATAAATAAAGCACCAATACCTGGTTTTACTAATGGCAGCATGATTTTATAAAAAATACGAAATTCGCTAGCACCATCGATTTTGGCTGCTTCTCTTAATGAATCGGGGATTGTATCAAAAAATCCTTTGAGTAAAAATACACCAAAAGCGGTTGCCACGTTTGGCCAAATCATGCCACTTAACGTATTGACCATGTTTAGATCTTGAATAATTCTAAAGAGCGGTACAATCATCACTTCTTTTGGAATCATTAAACTTGAAATAAAAATAATGAAAATAATATTTTTCCCTTTAAATTTCAACTGTGAAAAGGCATACGCTGCAAGGGAACTAACAACGATTAAAGCAAATGTCGACATCAACGCTACAAATAAACTATTATACGTCCATGTTAGCGCAGGCTGACTATTAAATACATCTACATAATTACTAAAGTTAAAGCTTTTAGGGAACCAATCTGGTGGCATTTTGACAACGTCTGAACTGTTCTTTAATGAACTCGTCACAAGCCAATAGAGAGGGAAAAGACTTAAAACAGCAAAGAATAAGACTATGCAATTTGTAATAATATCTAATTTTTCTCTTTTCCTCTTGTTCTTATTTCTTAACATCTCCGTCACCTCTAATCCTTCTTAAGCATAGCTCTTAGCTGTGGAGTAGATAACACTAAAGTAATGAGGAACATAATTACACCTACTGCTGAAGCAATACCAAGCTGATTATACTTAAAGGCATTATTATATAAGTAGTACATAAGCGTTGTAGAGGCATTGTTTGGTCCTCCACCAGTTAATAGCTGTATTACGACAAATATCTTAAGTACCGCAATAATGTTCATAATAATAATGTAAATCGTTGTTGGTTTAACCATTGGAATAATAATCTTGAAAATAATTTTCATTCGACTTGCGCCATCGACTTCCGCTGCTTCAAAAAGTTCTTTTTGAACGCCAATCATCGAAGCAATATAGAGAATAATCGCCTGCCCTACATTCGTCGCAAATGTGACGAAAATAATGACCGGAAGTACCCAATGGGTATCCCCTAAAAAATTGACGGAAGTTTCCATCTTTCTTGCGATAAATGGGATAAGTCCATTTGCGGGGTTTAGTAGGAAACTCCAAATCATACTCATTACAACCATCGAAACCATTACAGGAATATAATAAGCTCCTTGTATAAAAGACACATATTTCGCATTTTTATCAAAAACAGCTGAGGCAACAAACATGGCGAAAATGACCGTTAACGCCACAATGAAGACGACAAAAATAACTGTGTTGATTGTAGACTGTACAAATACAGGGTCACTAAATAATTTTCGATAGTTGTCAAAGCCAACAAATAGTTCATTTTGATAGTTGATTTTAAATAAACTTAAACGAATTCCTTCAATAATCGGATAAACTAAAAACACTAAAAATAGTATGATTTGAGGCCCGATAAACAAGTAGCCTGTTATATTTTCTTTTAAAGACTTTTTATTGATTTTCATCGGTATCATTTACCTTTCTACAAATGAAGCCCCAAAAACAAGGGGCTTCATTTGTTGTAAAGTTATATACGCGCAAAGCTATTTATTATAAATTACAGAGTCCGCTTTCGATTCTTCAATTACTTTATTACCGTTAGTTTGGTAATCTTTCACTGCTTCTTCTGCTGTTTTACCACCAGTATATAAAGCTTGTAATTCTGGATATAGCACTTGTCTTAATTGGCTGTAGCCAGGTACATTTCCTGTGAAGTTAAACATATATGGATCGTTAGCAGAGTATGCTTCGAAGTACGGTTTTTCTGATTTAAACTCATCGGCAACAGATGTTCTTACTGGCACACCATTTTTAGAAGCCTTGACAAGTTCAGGGTCAGTTGAGATAAATTTCACAAAATCTTTACTCACTTGAATTCTTGTTTCGTCTTTCGTATCAAATACCGTTGCACCTGTTACATACGTAAATGAAAGTGGATCTCCACCTTCAGATGGAATGTTCGCTAATCTAATATCAAATTTAGGCGCTTTTCCGCTTTCCATATCAGCTTTTGCATTATTGAACAAAATGGCATTTGTAAAACTAATTGCCAGTTGTTGGTTTTGGAACATTGCGTTTACATCGTTTGATGAAACAGATTCTACACCTGGGTTTGTTAAGCCATCATCATAAATTTTCTTTAACCAATTCGCTGCTTTCACACCATTCGCATCGTCAAGAATGATATTGCCATTGTTATCGAAGAATTGATTGCCAAACATTCTTAAATAAGCAAGATTCCAAGTATCTCCTTGGTTATTTAAGGCGTATAATCCCATTGGATAAGCATTCGAATATTTGTCTTTCGGTAAATCTGTCTTTAATTTGTTTAGAATTTTTTCATAGTCCGCTAGTGTCCAAGTTTTGATTTCATATTCTCCACCAATGTACTCTTCAAGCCCTGCCGCTTTAAACATATCTGCGTTATAAGTTAAAGTACCTGGGTTGTGTGAGAACGGGAAGAAATAGACATCATCACCAAATGTCACAGTATCCCAATATCCTTGCGCAATATCTTTTTTCGATGCATCATCGACAATGTCATTTAACGGTACTAATGCACCGCGATGCGCATAGTCTCCCATAGCGAATACACTTTCAAAAAATACATCAGGCGGTGTTCCACCATTTAAGCTTACATTTAAAAGCTCATCTCGTTGATCAGCTGCAATCACTTCTACATTGACCTTTACTTTATGGTCCTTATACTCAGCAGCAAATCGCTCCCCAGCATGTTTGAAAAAGCTATCGAAATCAGCTCCATCTTCAGAAGCGTCTAATACACCTTTCCATTGTGGTGTTAACCAAACTTTTAGTTCTACCGTATCATCAGATGAACTTGTACTAGAGTTTGCACTATCATCCGATTTACTTGTACATCCTGCTAGCACAGAAATGATAAACAAAATGGCCATTGCTGTTGCTAGATAACGTCTTTTCAACATAAACTACTCCCCCTTAATCATGTTATTTAATAATGAAATGACTTTTATGAAAGACAAGCCCTGTGAGAAGCTTGTGACCTCCTTTTGTAAAAACCACATCTCATTTCTACAATTCCCTTTGGTTGGCGTGATATAAAGCTTAAATTGCCAGGCCTTTATACTTGCTTGTTGCATTGTCAATTAACGCTTTAATGCCTTCAATTTTCGTTAAATCTTCACCTGATACAGGCTCTAGTGGCCCTCTGACACTGCCAATATTAACACCGTTACATTTTAAAACTTCTTTAATCGTTGCATACATCGAACCATTTAATGAACATAACGCAACGATAATATCGTTAATATCTTGTTGAATTTTTCGTGCACTTGCAAAATCTCCATTTGCAATGAATTCCTCTGCCATTAAGAAAAGTTCTGGCATCGCTCCATATGTTCCACCGATGCCACTATCAGCACCAATGATTCTGCCAGCAACATATTGTTCATCCGGGCCATTAAAGACAATAAAATCTTCACCGGCAGTAGATTTAAATCTTTCAATATCCATAACAGGCATTGAAGAATTTTTTACCCCGATTACTTTCTTATTCTCTAACAATTTCTTAAATAGATTGATTGATAGGTCAAAGCCTGTTGTTTGTGGAATGTTGTAAATAATGAATGGCATGTTTGTGGCATCCATAATTTCTGTCCAATATTTATAAACTGAACTTTCAGAAAATTTAAAGTAAATTGGTGGAATTGCTGATACTGCATCATAGCCTAATTCCTCCGCATATTTTGCTAAAATGATACTATCTCTTGTAGATGGTGCCCCAACATGAGCAATTAATGTAAGCTTTCCTTTTACATGCTCTGCAACATATTTTAATGTCGCTTTTCTTTCTTCAAGGCTATGATAAATACATTCACCTGAACTTCCACCAACATATAAACCTTTAACACCTTTTTCGAGTAGATAGTTACACAATTCTTTTGTTCTGCTCTCTGATACTTCTCCTAGCTCATCATAACAAGCATAAAATGCAGGAATGATACCCTTATACTTTTCTAAATTCACTATGAACACCACCTAATTAATTTTAATAAAACTTGATTTGCTACCTTTGGATGAAACAATAAGTGTTAACGCTTACAAGTAATATTATAACAACTCACAAGCAAATGTAAATAATTTTCTTTATTTTTTAATTTTGTGGAGAAAAATTTCACCTCAAGTATGCATAAAAAAAAGAATTGCCGCATAGCGAAAAATTCCTTGATATAGTAACGAGAAGTGCTGATGACAAGTACAATTTAATCATTGCCTTGTAGCAATCGTTTTACAGTAAGTCATATAATTGTTTACAATCAGTACTAAAAGGAGGACATACATGCTCGACAAACTAGAAAAATTTTTTCACGCAGCTTTTACT
Source organism: Lysinibacillus sp. 38-6 (assembly GCF_046245175.1). Lineage (GTDB taxonomy): Bacteria > Bacillota > Bacilli > Bacillales_A > Planococcaceae > Lysinibacillus. Next base: position 703,652 of record NZ_CP176417.1, on the reverse strand, counting down.
ACTACATATAATGCGAAGGATCATACAAGATATTGGTTTACAACCGAAGATGGCACGAAATTTGGCATACTGAAATCCGCTCTTTCTGATGTGGAACTCAACCTACTTACGACTTTATTTCGACCAATTGAAAATCAGTCAAACAGCCAACATCAATCTACTATTCAGCAAAAATGGTTTGAGTTTTTATTTAATGATGCAAAAGAGCTACCCTTCTTACAAGATATAAAATTGTTACGCTTTTTTTATTTCTATCTGAAACAACCAATTGACGATCTTAATAACTTTAAAGAAGCAATAACAGGTGTAATTGGGCAACCAGTCATTTTAATGATTGACGAAAGACAAGGCATTATAATAGATGAAAAACCACAAATAATGTTTGATAAAGAGTCATTCGATCAACTAAGTAATACATTAATGAGTGATTTTTTTGTTCAAATTTATAGTTATATCGGACAACTACATCCAGCCGATCAATTCGTAAAAGATAAATTTCATTTTGAGTTTCAGTGTTTTAAAGCGATACACCGCTATGCGAAGCGTGAGAATTCTATGACATTTTACGAGGCATTCCCATTACTACTGATTGATTCGCCAACCTATGTAAACAAAGACATCTTGTCTAATCTTTTAATAGACAGTATGCATGCGCAAGAAATGTTACAAACGATTCAAGTCTTTTTACAATGCAATTTAAACGCTTCTTTAACTGCTAAAAAGCTTTATATTCATCGCAACAGCTTACAATATCGATTAGACAAGTTTATCGAAAACACAGGGATAGACATTCGTTCCTTTACAAATGCTGCCTTTGTTTCTCTTGCTATGTTATTACTGAAATCTGAAAATTATTAATAGTTGTTCAATGTGCCCAATTATGTTTTGTGTAATGTATACGTATACAATTTACATATTTTTCTCTTATACTCAAAAAAACACATACATATTAAAGGGAGATGACGAGAATGGCTGAATTAAAATTACAACATATTTTTAAAATCTACGATAAGAATGTTACGGCAGTAAAAGATTTCAATCTTGATATTGAGGATAAGGAATTTATTGTTTTTGTAGGTCCTTCTGGTTGTGGTAAATCAACAACATTACGTATGGTAGCAGGATTAGAAGAAATCTCACAAGGTGACTTAATCATCGATGGCAAACGTATGAATGATGTTGCGCCAAAAGATCGTGATATCGCCATGGTATTCCAAAACTACGCCCTATACCCACATATGAGCGTATTTGAAAATATGGCATTTGGCTTAAAGCTACGCAAATTACCAAAAGATGAAATTAATCGCCGTGTTAACGAAGCTGCACGCATCTTAGGGCTTGAAGAGTACTTAAATCGTAAACCGAAAGCACTTTCAGGTGGTCAACGTCAACGTGTGGCATTAGGACGTGCCATTGTGCGTGATGCAAAAGTCTTTTTAATGGATGAGCCTCTATCAAACTTGGATGCTAAACTTCGTGTACAAATGCGTGCTGAAATTACAAAACTTCATCAACGTTTACAAACAACGACAATCTACGTGACGCATGACCAAACAGAAGCTATGACGATGGCTACACGTCTCGTTGTCATGAAAGATGGCATTATCCAACAAGTAGGTGCACCGAAAGAAGTGTATGAGCAACCAAATAATGTTTTTGTCGGCGGCTTTATCGGCTCCCCTGCTATGAACTTCTTTACGGGTACACTTACAGATGGCAAATTCCACATTGGGAATACGTCCATTACTGTGCCTCAAGAAAGAATGAAAGACTTACTTGCGCAAGGCTACAACAATAAAGAAATTATTATGGGCATTCGTCCTGAAGATTTCCACGATGAACAAGCATTTATCGAATCATCTCCAGGCTCCAGAGTCGATGTAACAATTGAAGTAGCTGAATTAATGGGTGCAGAAATTATGCTCTATTCACAAATCGAAGGTCACCAATTTATTGCACGTGTAGATTCAAATGCCACTGCTAAGCCAGGCCAAGTATTGCCACTGGCATTAGATATGAACAAAGTCCACTTCTTCGATAAAGACACGGAGAATCGTATTATTCCTGGTAACAGTGCACATAACAAAGGCAACGAAGGCTCTGAAAAGTCAGTTGTTGTTGGCTAAGATGGTAACGAAGTTGGTGACTCCTACTCAAAACAGTACACAATGAAAGACGGAGGCACTCTGCGCATTAGCGAGGGTTACGGCTTACTGTGCTGAGCGGAAAACATCGCCACGGCGGATATCAACGGTAAATAAAAAGTGTTAGATTGACTCAATCAATCTAACACTTTTTGATTCAATCAATCTAACACTTTTTGATTCGTTGTACTCCATGATTCATATCCGGGTTTTTAATTTTTGAATTCTTTCAATTTCGTAGCTATATCTAGTCAAATCAAGTTCCTTTACAAGAACAGTAAAAAAGACTTCAGCACGATTTAAAAAGATACCTAATAGCATTTTTTGTTCAAATTCTAACACATGATCGTCGTTATCAAATAAAAATTGTACTTTTTTATTTTTTAATTGCTTTAATTGTATTTTAACTGGTTGATCAGGAAAATAACTTTTCCCAATGCCGTCCTCTAAGTAATCTTCAATCACATTGACAATATATCCCCATAGCTCAGGTAGATAGTCCCAATATCGAACACCTAAAATTTCTTTATTATAGCATTTAATCGATAACCCACCATCAAGTCTAAGAAGACCATCTTCTTCTATATATTTATTTTGCGTGTTATTGATAAAAGAAACAAATTCATCCCAATTATCGTTTATGCTTATCGTATATTTATCAGGATTGTTGACTGCATCTTCCAAATCGTCGATAATTCTTTTTACAACAAATTCATTAATTGTTACTACTTCCATCATATATTCACCTCACATTCGTTTTTGGGATATAGTTGTCTAATATGCCCATCTTTAATCCCTATTACGTATTTAACATCATCTACATTGTCTTCTACTTGGAACATACCATTTGTACCTTTTTTAGCTATAATCTCGTCAGGATACCCAAGTTCCGCTTTACAGTTACTGGATTATTTTGTAGGCTATCCATAATAGCACTAGCAAAAAGAATAGAAGAACAAACAACCCGATTTTTCCATAACATAATAAGAGGTGATATGTATGACGGACAAAGTAACTGCTTTTAAACAGGCTTTAGGTAATTATCCAACAGGTGTCACAGTTGTTACAGCTTATAATGAGGCGCATGAACCGATTGGCTTAACGGTTAATTCCTTTGCATCGGTGTCGATTGATCCGCTCCTAATCTTATGGTCGTTGGATAAAAAATCACAGCTGCACCCACTTTTCAGTAGTGCCGGAAAATTTGCCGTTAATATTTTAGCAAATGAACAGTCGCATTTATGTACGGTATTTTCAAGTAAAATCGCTGACCGATTTGCCCAAGTTCAATGGTCTCCTTCCGCACATGGGTTACCGATCCTGCATGATACATTAGCTACCCTGCAATGCGAAACCTATAACAAGATTGATGCAGGTGACCATACGATTTTCATAGGTCATGTACTAGCAATCGATAATGCCCAAAAGGAACCATTGCTCTATCATCGTAGACATATTGGGCAAATTCCACCGAGTTTTTACGAATAATAAGCAATAGGTATTTCAAAAATCACTTTTGAGATACCTATTTTTTATAAAATTACATACTATCGTAGCTGGAAAAGGAGTGAAACGACTGTAATGCGCTATTTTAAAAATATGCTTGTCCTTCTATTATTCGTTTTCATCATGGCAGGTTGCACCCCTTTTGAACGACAAAAAATCGAAGTTCAAAAAATCAACGAAGAAGGAAATTATGAAGATTTTAAAGAAATCACCCGTTCGAAAAATGTAAAGCGGGTGAAAAAAATATTGCATAATGCCGACTGGGAGCAAGTAAAAGTTGATATGGAACGCCCCCCTGACTATCAATTTATCTTTCAATTTATCAATCCTAAAATTGAAGCTAAAGCTATACTTTATTCCGTTTGGATAAGTCCAAACAACAACACATTAGAAGTAGTGCAAGGAGACCAGCAATACGTTCATTTAGACGAAAAAGATGCTAGCATTTTGTTTGAAGTATTAACTGACAGTAATTTAGCCGATGTAAAATAACGCTTAAGACCACCTTAATGGGTTGATTTAAGGTGGTCTTAGCTTTTCTCCCTGCCGCTAGGGCTTTACTTTTTCTGTGGAAATCTTTGCTTCTCAAGTCGATTAATTTGTACAATCACACCATCTTGAATAGTAATTTGTACTTCACCAAACTCTAAATTTTGAATGGCCTTCGCTATTACTTCTAATTTCTTATCATCAATCTTTGATAATTGAGACATACGATACACCCCTTCTTTTGGCATACTTTTTGAATAGAAAAGAGATCCATACTTCCAGATGAACTGACAGACCCTTACTCTTAGAAAACTAGCAGTCAATCACTAAGCTTGCCGAGATATCAATAGAGCCTAGTCTTTTCACCCCTCACGATAAGCGTAATACGTTTCTTGCAAATAATTCTATAATTCAGAAAACCCATTGTCAATATAAATATTACAAAACCTAGTTGAATACTTTGAAATTAAGAAAAAAGCTTTATTCTCACGCCATTATTTTAGGAAAACTCCTTCTATCGACACTACTACCCAAACCATTTGAACTGCATACTCTCTTTACTCTTATACATACTTTTACACAGCACAAATTATGAATAACAAAAAAAGCTGTGCAGAATGGTATCTTCTACACAGCATGTCGTTATGCGTTTTGTAAGAAATTGATCAACATTTTTGCCGTTTCTTGTTTGCCAATTACTTGTATCGGTTCACCATGTGCTGGTACAATCCAATGTGGCTCTTGTCCACCGTAAAGTGATTGTGAGCTATTAGCAACCATCCATTGTGCGTTCGCTGTTTCCATACGAAGGCGTGCACGGGACAATAAAAATTGCTCATCATCCGTCGCTTCTAGTTTAAATCCGACTAACGTGACATTCGGTTGCCACCCTTTAATTTGACCTAATACTTTTGGTGCTTTTTTAAAATGAATAACAGGCGGCTCGTCCGACGGCATCTTCCCTGTTTCCTCCATCAAGTTACCCGATTGGTCATAGACCTTATCGATAACCCAATCAGAACCTGCCGCTGCCATAATGACAATATCCACTTGTTCATTTTGGACTGCATGGCGAACCTTGTCGCCTAAATCTTCAATTCCTTCAAAGCGAATTGTACGCATTTTGTCTTGATTTACCGGCAATTGCGCAAAATAGCCGTGCATATAAAGAACGTTCGCACCTGCGGCTAGAGCTGCTTCAGCCAAATAACAGCCCATTGACCCCTTCGATAAATTCGTATGCCCGCGCACACGATCCCATTTTTCAAGTGTTCCCCCACTTGTAATGAGTACGGTTTTTCCTTGTAATGTCCCCACTCACACTCACCTTTTCTATTCAAGCTATCATGAAATAATAAGTATTCTACAAGTACTATTTTAACGTAAAAAGCGAAAATAACCTATTTCTTATTTTGTTCTTTTAACCATGTCCTTAAAATTTCCGCGAACTTCTTGGTCACGGGTGATGCTTGATGTTTCATTGCTAGTCCTATCGTACGATATCCACCTTGCTTTAACGGGATGGCCTTTAGTGAAGAAGGCAATCGATTAATGACTAAACGCGGTAAAATCGAAATACCTAAATGGTGAGAAATCATGGAGATAATTCCAACCTCCTCTGACAGTTCAAATCGTATATTCGGTTTAACATGGTATTGCTCTAAAATAACCCTTACATCATTTGTCCCTCGATACGATGTCATAATAAATGGCCTATCTTCAAGTTCAGTAATGTCAATTTCTGTTCGATTATAGAGCTCGCTTTGATTGGAGACGATACATAATAGCGGATCTTGTACTAATTCAATAAATTGAAATTGCGCCGATTTTTGACCATTTAAAAAGCCTGCATCCACTTCCCCGCTTTGCAGCCATTGTTCAATTTCATAATAATCGCCTTCTCGCAACTCTACTTGAATACCCGGAAACTGGTTGTCCATAATACCGATAATTTCAGGCATCCAGTTGGATGAAATACTAGAAATAACACCGATGCGTAATTTCCCTCGGGTTACCCCAAGAATATGTGCCGCTTCTTGTTGTAATAATTCATCTGCGTCGAGCACATTTCGCATCGCCCGCAGCATTGTTTGCCCCTCGCTCGTTAACGTCACACCTGTTCGACTTCGATGAATAAGGGCAAATCCACATTCTTTTTCTAAGCTCGAAACAGCATGACTCACGGCCGATTGTGTTAAACCAAGCGCATCCGCTGCTTTTGTAAAGCTCGAAACTTCAGCCACTTTATTCAAAATCTCATATTTAACTAAACTCATGCCCATTCCCTCTTTATGTATGAATTTTTTTAATATTAATCATTATAAACATTCGTTTTACTAATCACAATCCAAGATATATAGTAATTTTTAGTATAAAACTGTTTTAGTACACAGATAGAAGGTGCAAAATGAGTAATCAAGGAAAAGCAAATTTATTAATGGTCATTGTCACAATGTTTTGGGGATTGTCTTATACGTTTATGGTAATGGGACTGGAAACATTGGCTGTATATAACGTGGTTGCATTACGCTGTATTATCGCATTTTTTGTAGCTGGCATACTTTTTTACAAACGTATGATAAAAGTCGATTTTAAAACATTATCATACGCAGCTATTCAAGGTTTGTTGTTATTCATTGTGTTTGCACTTAGCTTATTGGGATTAGAGACAACTTCCGTTTCCAATGCAGGCTTTATTTTAAGTCTTACAGTCGTCCTAGTGCCTATATTCAGTAGCTTTATCGACAAAAAATTACCCTCAAAGGCAGTAAGTTTTGCTATTGTATGTACGATGATTGGTATTACTGTATTAACTGTTCAACATTCTTTTTCGTTCCAAACAGGCGATATTTTAGTCGCAATCGCGGCACTATGTTATTCCATTTATTTGCTGTTAAACGGGAAATTTACTCGTAGTGTCGAATCCATTTCCTATGGTATTTACCAACTCGGTTTTGCTGGCTTGTATGCCCTTGTTTTAACATTGCTTTTTGAAACACCTACACTCCCGAATTCCACTACTTCTTGGATTGCGATTTTAGGGCTAGGCATTATCTGTAGTGCATTTTGCTTTGTTGGGCAAACTGTTGCACAACAGTACACTTCTGCTACACATACAGGGCTAATTTTCTCTTTAGAGCCGATTTTTGCGGCAATGTTTGCCATGATGTTTATCGGCGAAGGGCTAACAGTAAAACTAGTTATTGGCGGAAGTTTTATATTAATTGGAAATCTTGTTGCACAATTAGAGCATTTACATATTTTAAAATTTATGAGAAAACACGAACAGGAAAAAGTGATGCATTAAGTTTGCACATGGCGTTTGAAATAAAAGAAAAAGTGAAATGGCGTAATGGCCATTTCACTTTTTTCATTGCTCATTAAAATTATAAATATCTTCTCATTTGTTCAGCATCATTTAAACGCTCTTCTGCTTTTAGACGTTCCTCACGTTGTTCTGGTGTTTCATTCACAATCGATTCAGGTGGTGTTGCTCGTGTATCGAATGGATCAAGTTGAGTGCGTTTCGAATCAGCAATTAGCGTGGACGTACTAGGATTGACATTATGCTCAGCATATAAGACAATGGCACCTTCCTCCACAAGTTGAGCGTAGTAAGCTGTTTGACCTTCTGTAAGATCAAAACGTTTTAACCCTTCCGTAACAGCCGTTTCACCTGTAAACCAAGATTTTATTTGGTCAAACCAATTACCTGCCTCATGTGTTTTCACATCAACATTCGATTTTACATCATCAATTTCGTGTGCTTCTTTCGAAATAATATAAATTTCATCTGTGTCATAACCTTCCATGCGCATACATTTTAAAATATGAAACATCTCTTCTCTCGTATGGGCAACTTCAATTTTTGGGTTTTGTTCATTCATCATGTTCAATTCCTCCTAATTTGTAAGGCTTACTATGTATGTACCCCGCTCCTTTCTCCAAAAACCTCTTTTATCTATCCTTTATTGAACTGTAATAATTGTTACATCATTTTGCCTTCTGTTGCCTTTTTGACATAATGCTTTTGAATAGAGATAAAAAAGCACTTAGCGTTGTGTGTGAAACGCCAAGTGCTTCCATTTATTATATTATGCAGATTTTTTATCAAGAAAGGCTTTTAACATCCAAGTATGTTTTTCAAGAGATTGGTACATCGCATTTAGTAAATCTTCTGTACGATCATCTCCTTCTTCTGCGGCTAACTGCATTGCATTATTAATAGCTTTCATCTGTTTTTCAAAGTCTGAAATAGTAGTCGCTACCATTTCATCTGCTGTTTCTTTCCCTGTTGCTTCATCTACATGTGATAGTTCGAGATACTCTTTTAACGTGGCAACTGGCTCTCCACCTTTAGACAGTATACGCTCTGCCGTATCATCGAAATTCAATGTAACCTCATTATATAATTCTTCAAATTTTGCATGGAGTGTAAAAAAGGCATTACCGGTTACATACCAATGATAGTTATGTAGTTTCGTATACAGTACTGACCAAGTTGCTACTAGTTTATTCAATTCCTTGTTTAAATCTTGTGGCATAATTACCCCTCCAATTAATGTTTTTTATAGGTTTTAGTATGCAATAAAACACCGAACCCTGTCAAGTAGACTCGATAAATAAAATAAAAAATCAAACTAAAAAATCTCTCTCCTTAATCTATGACAGTTAATATATTCCACTAACGTTCTTTATTGTACAATGGAATAAAACCGATCCAACATAGGAGACTTTATGATGATTACATTACACGAATTGGCCAATCATGATATGGAAAATTTATATGCATTTGAGCTTGAAAACCGGGCATATTTTGAAAAATGGTACCTAGTCGTGGCGAGGATTATTATGATTTTCCTATTTTTAAAAAGAAAAACAGTATGCTACTTGATGAACAAGCGCAGAAGCTATCCTATTTCTATTTAATTAAAAATGAACTCGACCATATCGTTGGACGTCTCAATTTAACCGATATCGATAAAAAACTACAGCTAGGTCATGTCGGTTATCGAGTGGGCGAAAAACATATTGGTCAAGGCATTGCCAATAAAGCGTTACAGTTATTATTAGCGAGAGTGAGCAATCTAGGCATACGACAAATTGCTGCGAAGACGACAACAAACAATATAGCCTCACAAAAAGTATTAGAGAAAAATGGCTTCACCTACACCGGCACAAGTAGTGAGGAGTTTACCATGCATGGACAAAATGTGAAGTTTGTTTATTATCGATGGAGCGATGTATAGGCAATTAATGTTTATCGAGTAGGGTTCAAAATGTTCCCTTTTAATTAGTAAACCACCGATCAATTTTATTTGACCGGTGGCTACTGTTTTTATGTTTTCATTGAATGAATAAAATTACTCTATATCAAATTTATCTACCCGTGACACTATACGGAATATGTTTAATAAACTTCCCTAAGTCAATCTTAAAATAACTTTCAATATCTTCTTTAATTTTTTTCTCTAAAGCTAAAAATTCATTAACAATATAATCTAAGTCAAAAACATTATAAACGCTAGATTTTGCCCAAATTGATTTTACCCGAGCTTTGTTAGAAAAAGGTATCAATGAAAGGATAGCTCCATCTTCATAATTATCATACTCTATTGAATAATAATGAAATGGGAGTACCTCATTTTCTTTGATTCTTCCTTTCCACTCATACAACGACTTATAAAATTCTAGAATAGCTAGTTCTTCTTCAAAATATAATGCTCCATTTATTCGAATTTTAAAAATAGCCTCGACGCCCAAAATTATCGGAACATCCCTTTTATTTTTATTAGAAATGTATTCAGATTCACCTAAAAATATTAGTTCGAAATTAATTTTAGTATTAACACACACTTACCATCCTCTTACCATCCCTCACCAGTTTTTAAACGCCATTTATAGGTCAATTTTCAATAAAAAACTCAAAGAGCTATTTATTCTAGCATTTTGAGCTTTACATTTTGCTGATATTTTTTAAACTTTATCATAACTATTCATCAATTAATAAATTTTCAGTAGAACCTTTTTGGGTAGCCTCCTTCTGTAAGCGCACAAGCTTCATCAACCGGTAAACCCGTTTATGATTAAATTTTTTATTGTATTTATTGTTTAGATGGTGCGTCATTTTACGATAGCCATAGTTTACTTGCCCCTGTTCATATAGCTCGCTTATTTCTTTTAAAATCTCGTCATTTTCCTGTTGTCTTGTCGTTAGTGTCCGCTGTGTCCATTTATAGTAAGCAGAGCGTGCAATGCCTGCATATTCACATAGTAGGGAGATGGAATAGTTATCGTTGTGATGCAATGCTTGAATGGCCATATATTTATATTTATCTAGGACATGCTTCTCCTCCTCTCGAGCTCCTCTAGCTTTTTTAATAACGCATTTTCTGTACGTAGCCGTTCATTTTCACGTTCTAGTTGTTTGATTTCCATTTTGAATTGCTCTGTCGTTGATCGCTCTTGTTCTTCTTTATTGCGACCACGTTTATCTTGCAGCGACGCCTCGTCACCAGCTTGATATTTTTTAACCCATTGATAAACTTGTTGGTAGGATACTTGATGGGTATCTGCTGTTAGTTGATAGTTATTGTCGTTCTGTAAACAATAGTGAACGATTTGAATTCGTTCATCGAAAGTTGTTTTTCTTCCCTTTGGCATATGGTGGGCTGTCCTTTCGGCATATCCGTCATTTTTATACTATTATAATTGTTAAGGCAATGAATAGAAATGTAAATATAAAAAGCCCCCTTATTTTATTGAGGGGGCTTTGCTTACTTAGTTTTTATCGCTATTCAATTGTTCCGCTTCTTCCTCACGCTCTTCAGCTATTAACCGATTTTCACGCTGCTGAGGTGTCTCAGCATTATCTATCGTATCAATAAATGGCTCTGGCGCTGTCACACGCGGTTCAAGCGGATTATGACGATAGCGATTTTCATCTTGGTCAATGGCAATCGTTACACGAGCATCTGTTTCTCGCTCAGCAAACACGACAATCGCACCATGCTCTACAAGCTGCGCATAATAAGCCGTTTGCCCTTCACTTAAATGAAAACGTTTGATGCCTTCCTTAACGGCAGATTCACCCGTAAACCATGATTTAAATTGATCTACCCAATTACCTGCCTCATGGGTTTTCACATCAGTATCCCATTTAATGTCTTCAAATGGCGTAGCGTCTTTTGCAATAATATGAATATCACTTGTATGAAAACCTTGACCATGCATTTTTGTTAAAATATCGAGCATTTCCTCTTTCGAGTGTGCCACTTCAATATGTGGATTTTGTTCGTTCATGCTATCTATGTCCTCCTAATGTTAATGGCTCACTCAATACACATCGTATCAGAGGAATTGCCTTTACCGTTGTTCTTCATGTTCGTTTTGATGTTACTTATTCAGGAATGCTTTTAACATCCAAGTATGTTTTTCAAGAGATTGATACATCGCATTTAACATATCTTCTGTGCGATCATCGCCCTCTTGGGCCGCTAGCTCCATTGTAGAATTTGTAGCTTCCATTAATTTTTGGAAGTCTGAGATTGTAGATGCGACCATTTCATCTGTCGTTTCTTTACCTGTTGCTTCTTCAATATAAGAAAGCTCTAAATGTTCTTTTAATGTGGCTACAGGTTTACCTTCTTTTGAAAGAATACGCTCCGCAATTTCATCTAAATTTAATGTTGTTTCATTATATAACTCTTCAAATTTTTCATGCAACGTGAAAAAGGAGCTGCCCGTTACATACCAGTGGTAGTTATGCAATTTTGTATATAATACGGACCATGTTGCTACTAGCTTATTCAGTTCTTGATTTAATTTTTGTGTCATAATATCTCCTCCAATAATACTTCATACTAGCCTTTAGTATTGGTTACTTTGTGCATTGGCTATACCTCTTATTTACCCGACTAACACATTTTTAAACATTAAAAAATGAAGAACATGAACATTTTTTCATAAAAAATGTACTATTACTATTGCAAATATTATCTTTAAAATTATTTCACTTTTCGAAATAGTTTCGTTATAATGGAATCACTTACGTTAAAAGGGGTGTTCTTACATGGAAGTATTACCATTACGCAAAGATGTTGCAGTGGAAGAAACATGGAATTTACAAGATTTACTTGAAAATGATGCTGATTTTGAACCTGCTTTAGCTCAGTTTGTTAAGGAAGCAGCAAAATTTGAAAGCACATATAAAGGTACTATTTCCGATGCACAAAAAGTCATTGAGGTACTGACAGCTTTTGAGGCATTACAAGTTGGCATTGTCCCTCTTGGCACTTATGCTAGTTTAAATATTCAGGCTGATCGCACAGATGATGTTGCGCAAATGCGTGCAGCAAAATTTAGTACGGCAGTTGGTAAAATTAGCAGCTCGATTGCATTTGTTCATAGTGAATTGCTTGCTTTAGATGAAGCGATTTTAGAGGAAGCAGCAGCATCTAGCCCTCTCTATCAACGCTATATAACAGAGCTATTAAAACAAAAACCACATCAACTACATCCTGAAGTCGAAAAAGCGCTTGCTGCCTTGAGCTCTACGTTTGATGCTCCTTATGAAATTTATAACACAACAAAGCTCGTTGATATGCATTTTGGCGAGTTTGAAGCCAATGGCAAAAAGCACCCGCTTAGTTATGTGTTATTTGAAAATGATTGGGAACTGGAAACTGATACAGCGACTCGTCGTGCTGCATTCGATGCATTTTCTAGCAAACTGCGTGAGTATCAACAGACAACAGCCAAAGTGTACAACACACATATTCAACAAGAAAAAACAATCGCAGACTTACGTGGTTTCGATTCTGTTATTGACTATTTATTATTTGACCAAGATGTAGATCGTTCGCTATATAATCGTCAAATTGACTTGATTACAAAAGAGCTTGCCCCACATATGCGCCGTTATGCAAAGCTTGTGCAAAAAGCGCATGGCTTAGAAGAAATGACGTTTGCTGATTTAAAAATAGCGCTCGATCCAAGCTATGATCCAAAATTAACAATGGCTGAAGCAAAAGATTATGTCGAAAAATCATTATCCGTAATGGGCAAAGATTACGAGCAAATGATTGAACGTGCGTTCAACGATCGTTGGATTGACTATGCACCGAATAAAGGCAAATCTACAGGTGCATTTTGCTCAAGCCCATATGGCACTCATCCCTACATTTTAATGTCATGGAATGAACGTATGAATGAAGTATTTACGCTTATTCACGAGCTTGGACACGCAGGACATTTTGTCAATGCCCATGCACATCAATCTTATTTAAATAGTCGTCCATCCCTATACTTTATTGAGGCGCCATCGACAATGAATGAAATGTTGCTAGCAAACTATTTATTGACTCATAACGATGATAAACGCTTTAAACGTTGGGTTATTTCTAATATCGTAGCGAAAACGTATTATCATAACTTCGTTACACATTTATTAGAAGCAGCCTATCAGCGCAAAGTGTATGAATTAGTAGACGCAGGCGAATCAGTTAATGCCACTGTGTTAAATGATTTAAAACGTACAGTTTTAGAAGATTTCTGGGGCGACACTGTCACTATTTCAGAAGGCGCTGAGCTAACTTGGATGCGTCAGCCTCATTATTACATGGGCTTGTATCCATACACATATAGTGCCGGCTTAACGATTTCTACCCAAGTATCACAACGTATTTTAAAAGAAGGCGATTCTGCTGTAGAAGAATGGCTAAAAGTATTACAAGCAGGTGGCACAAAATCACCTGTTGAATTAGCTCAAATGGCAGGCGTGGACGTTACAACAGATCAACCGCTACGAGAGACCATCGCTTATATCGGTCATTTAATTGATGAGCTTGAAAGACTAACAGCAGAAATGGAAGCTTAATAGTTTTATCGTTACCATCTACGTTCTAGTGCGTAGATGGTTTTCATTTTTTAGTTCTACGCGGTGAAACTCATACATATACTAGAATCAGGGCTCGTCCCAACAACTTTTTTGATATTTCAAAATAGATAATCATTTTTCTTCGTACAAAAGTACCGTTATTATTAAGAGTACGCAATTTATTTAGCAAAAATCCACTAACAATTTTCAAAGGAAGTGTTTCTAATTATGGTAAAACGTAATGATCCATGCCCATGCGGTAGCGGCAAAAAATACAAAAAATGTTGTGAAGGTAAACAGCAAGTTACAGTGGAAGCTGTAGCAATCGAAGAACTAGAGCGTGTACTGCAAACATTTTATCTAGAATATCCAGAACGCAAAGATGTTCGTGCTTATATCGAACATGTTGGCACATGGCAGCCTAAATTAGAGAGCGTACTACAACGTGAGCTGATCGAAGCGATTGCGTTAGACGACTTCTTCTTCCATCAAGAGCCATCTATTTGGAAAGGTTATTTAAAGAAAACGAAGAAAAAGACGGTGAGACCTTCTACGTTAAAAGTGCTAGAAGGCTGGTCACAACCAACATTATTTATCGGTACAGTGACTGTTGTTGAGGAAAAATATTTTAAAGCGCGTCATGTATTATCTAATGAAGAAATTTATATTCGTCGCGAAAATGATAAGCCAATTCCTGAGGGCATGCATGTCTTTGCGTTCATCCTTCCTGATGGCACGAAGCAAGAAGCACATTATTTGGCGGTGTCTACACTTATATTCTTCCCACAAGACCACGAAAAGGTATTTGTGAAACTACAAGAAAACTTTGCAGCTTCTAACAAGAAAGTACAAACATTCTTAAAAGAAGATCATCTTTCATTCTGGGAGCTTCTTGTATCGAATGGCTACAAAGGTGAAGAATTCACTAGCTTCGAGAACGGTGTAATTGCACAAGTGAAAGAATTCCTTGAGCAAAATGAGCGTGAAACAGCGCCAATGCTTGAATTATTGGAAGATTACTTAATCGAAGGACAACCATCTGCACGTAAAGAAGCAGCAATCGCAGCAGGTGCCATTCGTTACGGTCAGGAAAAAGAGCTATTTGAATCGCTTTCTTTAACAGTGAAAGAAATTGCAGCGACTTTCGATATTTCTCCATCCTCTTTAACAAAATACTATCAAGACTTAAGCCAATACGCTGAAACAAAATAATAAATAGAAAAAGTGTTAGATTGATTGCATTCAATCTAACACTTTTTTGCTATGGTGGTACTTTCACCAGTTTAGTGGCGATTCACACGAGTTTACTGGCGATTCATTGGTTTCTATCAGCGATTTCTCTTGGTTTACCCGCGATTCATGAACTTCTATCAGCGGTTTACACTATAAATAGAAAAAAGCTACGTTTGTTATCTGCATTGCAGAACAACAAGGTAGCTTTTTCTATGGTAACCAACCAATTGTATTATTTCCGAACATATAGTTATTTATGCAAGAAAAGCACAAAATATGATTAGTTTATGCATAAAAATTTCTTACGGAGTATTTTTGTAAGAGTTCAGACGAAAAGTGCCTTATTTGCTATATACTTTCATTAGCTCTTCCCCTAAAAATTGCAGTCGCTCTCCCACTGTACATGCCTCAATACAAAAACGATGGGCTCCTTGTTTCCCACGTTCTTTCCGCAGTTGCTTAATGACTAAGCAATCAGCACAGTACATATCATGTAGTTCATCAATATCTTTCATTACCATTACTTTATCCATTAAGAACATTCGCCCCTTTCACGTCCAAATTTCATGTCTTTCTATTATGAGGTGAACATTGTGTACAAGCAACTATTTTGTTCATCCTTATTTAACAAAAACTGTTTCATTCTTTTGGAGGTTGTCAAACAGCACGATTGCTGTACAATAATATGGAAGTCTAATCGCAAAGTAGGGATTTTCATGTTAGAGGTCTATATCGATGCGGCAAGTGCAGGCAATCCTGGTCCTAGTGGCATTGGCATTTTTATTAAAGGAGAAGGCCATCACGTACAAATTAGTGAATACATCGGCCATACAAATAATCATATTGCCGAATTCACCGCCTTAGTGCGCGGTCTAGAGGAAGCACAAAAGCTTGGCACAAATCTTGTCTCCGTCCGTTCCGATTCAAAAGTGGTCGTTGCATCTATAGAAAAAGAATATGTCAAAAACGAAGAATTTAAACCTTTTCTTGAGCAAGCATTAAAACTGGCAAGCAACTTTGATTTATTTTTCATCAAATGGATTCCAGATGGGCAAAATAAAGCAGCAGATGCATTAGCACGCAACGCCATTCAAAAAGAAAAAAATTAGAAACAATATTGTGGGGACTGCTCGCTAAACACAAGCAATCCCCTATTCGCTTAATTTTAGTTCATTGTATGTTTCTAAAAGCCCTTGATAAGAACTTTCTTCAGAAAACCAAAGTTTTTCATTGTTACAAAACTCCACAAATTTAAAAAATTCCTTTTTCAGCTCTTCTTGAAAAGGTTTAATCGGTACAAGAAAACACTGGTAACGATCAAGTTGAATTTCATAATATTGCCCATTTTCTTGAATTGTAGTATCGATATATGGATAATTATCCAAAAAAATTATATGATGATTGCTTCCATCATATCTACTTTCTAAAAGATAACTAAAAGTACTCCACGTATCTAATAAACATTCCGTTATTTGCTCTTCACCAAAAATCACCACATCATTATAAATTAAGCTGACAAAGCCACATAAATAATCACCTTCGTTTTCTTCTAAAATCTTCTGTGCTTTTTCTACCGCTAAAGGATTGGTAATCGGATAGCTTTCAATTTTATAAACAGGAGCAGTTATATCTTCTTCCCCTATAAATGTTTCAATCTTTAGTTTATTCATACAAAACACCTCACTTCTTTGAAAATGAGTCATATATTAAAGGTTAAATTGGTGACTGCTCGATAACTTCAAGCAGTCACCAGTTTATAAATTAGCCTTCTAATATTTATCTATCTTCATGTTGAAGTAATTCATCATATGTTTCTAAAATTCCCCGATATAAACTGTCTTCGGCGAACTGTAGTTTTTCATTTTTACAAAACTCCACAAATTTCAAAAATTCTTTCTTCACTTCTTTTTTAAATGGCTCTTTAGGCAATAGATAGCGCTGAGAACTATCAAGTTGAATTTCATAAAATTGATCAATTTCTTGAATTGTAGTATCAGTAAAAGGATAATTATCTAAAAAAACAATCCTATGGCTTCTTCCATCATAATGACTATCAAAAATATAGATTAAATCACACCAAGTATCTAATAAACTTTCGGTTATTTGCTCTTCGCCAAAAATAACCACATCATTATAAATCAGACTCACAAAGCCACATAAGTAATCACCTTCATTTTCTTCTAAAATCTTCTGTGCCTTTTCCAAAGCTAATGGATTGGTAATAGAAAAACTTTCGATTTTATAAACAGGAGCAGTTATATCTTCTTCCCCTATAAATGTTTCGATTTTTAGTTTATTCATACGACACCTCACACTTATGAGTAATCCAAAAAACATTGTGGGGACTACTCGCAGACAAGTAGTCTCCCTTCTATATTTTAAATTTTGGCCAACTAATTTTTTTCCTCTTCATATTGAATTAATTCTTCGTATGTTTCTAAAAGTCCACGATAAGAACTCTCCTTGGAAAACTGTAGTTTTTCATTTTTACAAAATTCCACAAATTTAAAAAATTCCTTTTTCACTTCATTTTTAAAAAGTTCGATAGGAACTAGAAAGCGTTGGTGACAATCTAGTTGTATTTCATAAAACTCACCAACTTCTTGAATTACCGTATCATTATAGAAAGCATTATCTAAAAAAACAATTCCATGATTTCTTCCGTCATAGTATTTATTAAAAATATAAATTAAATCACTCCACGTTTCTAATAAACTTTCCGTTATTTGCTCTTCACCAAAAATCACCACATCATTATAAATCAAACTGACAAAGCCACATAAGTAATCACCTTCATTTTCTTCCAAAATACCCTTTGCTATATCAACAGCTAATGGATTATGAATAGAATAGCTTTCAATTTTACATTCTGGAAAAGCATTTAAATCTTCTTGTACAATAAATGTTTCAATCTTAAGATTGTTCATACGACACCTCACATTTATGAGTACTCCAATAGAAATACAATGTGGAGACTGCTTGAATTTATCAAGCAGTCTCCTCTCTATAATTTTGCCGTCTAAATTTATATATCTTCAAGTTGAAGTAATTTTACATATGTCTCTAAAAGCCCCCGATAAGAACTATCTTCGGAAAACTGTAGTTTTTCATTTTTACAAAACTCCACAAATTTTAAAAATTCTTTCTTCACTTCTTTTTTGAATGGCTCTATAGGCAATAGATAGCGCTGAGAACTATCAAGTTGAATTTCATAATACTGACCAATTTCTTGTATTGTAGTATCGGTAAAAGGATAATTATCTAAAAAAACAATCCTATGGCTTCTTCCATCATAATGACTATCAAAAATATAGATTAAATCACACCACGTATCTAATAAATCTTCCGTTATTTGCTCTTTACCAAAAATCACCACATCATTATAAATTAAGCTGACAAAGCCACATAAATAATCACCTTCGTTTTCTTCTAAAATCTTCTGTGCTTTTTCTACCGCTAAAGGATTGGTAATCGGGTAGCTTTCAATTTTATAAACAGGAGCATATATATCTTCTTCCCCTATAAACGTTTCGATCTTTAGTTTATTCATACAAAACACCTCACTTCTTTGAAAATGAGTCATATATTAAAGGTTAAATTGGGGACTGCTCGATAACTTCAAGCAGTCTCCAGTTTATAAATTAGCCTTCTAATATTTATCTATCTTCATGTTGAAGTAATTCATCATATGTTTCTATAATTCCCCGATATAAACTGTCTTCGGCGAACTGTAGTTTTTCATTTTTACAAAACTCTACAAATTTTAAAAATTCTTTCTTCACTTCTTTTTTGAATTGCTCTTTAGGCAACAGATAGCGTCGAGAACTATCAAGTTGAATTTCATAAAATTGATCAATTTCTTGAATTGTAGTGTAGTAATAGGGATAATTATCTAAAAAATTTATCTCCTCTTTGCTCCCATCATATCTACTATCTAAAATATTACTTAAACTACTCCACGTATCTAATAAGCTTTCTGTTATTTGCTCTTCGCCAAAAATAACCATATCATTATAAATCAAACTGACAAAGCCACATAAGTAATCACCTTCATTTTCTTCTAAAATCTTCTGTGCCTTTTCCAAAGCTAATGGATTGGTAATAGAAAAACTTTCGATTTTATAAACAGGAGCAGTTATATCTTCTTCCCCTATAAATGTTTCGATTTTTAGTTTATTCATACGACACCTCACACTTATGAGTAATCCAAAAAACATTGTGGGGACTACTCGCAGACAAGTAGTCTCCCTTCTATATTTTAAATTTTGGCCAACTAATTTTTTTATAGGGATGATTATCTAGAAAAACAATCCTGTGTCTGCTTCCGTCATAATGACTATTAAAAATATAAATTAAATCCCACCACGTATCTAATAAACTTTCCGTTATTTGTTCTTCTCCAAAAATCATCACACCATTATAAATCAAAGAAACAAAGCCACATAAATAATCACCCTCATTTTCTTCTAAAATCTTCTGTGCCTTTTCAATTGCTAAAGGATTAGAAATAGGATAACTTTCAATCACTAAATCTGGAAAAGCATTTAGATTTTCTTCGCCTATAAATGTTTCGATCTTTAGAGTATCCATACTAAACACCATTCTTTCTATTTATTTCCCAACAGGGTATGCAGAACTTACGTGCCCATACTTATTAATTGCAACTTTATATTCAACTCCATTTACTTTAGCAAACACATTTATCTCTTTTACATCTATTAATCGTCTAGATATCGCAGATTTATTATTATTAATTACCGTAGTGACAATATTTTTAATATCATTTACAGATAAATCTGGATCAAAAAACGTCTTTTTCTCATTTCCAGTCCAATAATTCGGATGATGTCTTTCTAAAATATGTCTCATTTTAGCTTTCGTAAAGTAAACCTTTTTACCACCGCCTACATCCAAAGTGATATCTGTAAAGTTGGCTACAGCTTTCTTCGCTGCATCTTTTGACTTGCTGTAAAATGAGCGTTTGCCAATTTGCAGGATTTTTTTAGTACCGATTTTTTTTATTGTATATTGAATAATCGCACTACCGATTCTGTATACAAGGGCATGTATAATCGATGCTTCTAATCTTGCAGGATTGCTTTCATACGTTTCCTGCGTTTCTAAATCCGTAAAGATTGTACTATAATAGTCTTCTTCCAGTTGTTGCATCGTCACACGATAATTGTTTTGCTCGACTATACCTTTTTCTTCGATAACACTATCGATTAAAATTTCTTCGCTTTCACTATCAAACTTGATGTCTAAATCAGCTTTCAAATCCTCGGACTCAAAAGTTGTTTGGACCAGTAATTCGTTATCGTATATTTCAATATTCTGAATATTTATCGTACTATCATCTGAATATATAAGATTTTTATTTAATTCATCGTATAGTTCTTGTTGGTATTCTTCAATATTTACGTCATGTATATCATCTATGGAAACCATCACAATAGGCTCATCAGCCACTACAATATCTTCCTGTGCCGCAATCAAATGGGGCCCAATATTTGCAAATAGCAACCCTGCAATAATAATAGATATGAAGTGTTTTTTCCATTTCATCGTTTCATTTCCCCTTTATTATTGTATAAATAATGTACCTTTGCCATATTCAGCTTCATGCCAAAAATCTTTTGTCACAGTATATTGTTGTAAGAAAGCGTTAAAATTTTCTTTTGACTCAACCTCCTTATATGTTTCTTTCAACTGAATAAATAGAATTGTTGCATAGGCAGCTGCAAAAGAGGTTCCTGTAAAGACAGATGCTTGACCATGATGATTAATACTTTGTACATTCTCCCCGTTAAAAACATAATCAATTTTTCCAATAGCTGAAAAAGAGGAGCGTTTATTTTGTTCATTAATGGAACCAATGGATAGTACACCATCCAATTTTGCTGGATAGTCGGTTGCTAAACCATATGTATTGCCCGCTGCGGCGACAATGGTAATCCCTTGTTCTAATGCTTTGTTAATAATAGATTCTAATTGTGCATTTGGCGTTTGAAAGCCAAAACTAATATTAATGAAGTCAACCTTTTTATCTATACACCAATTAATGGCTTCTATTAAATGGTCAATTGAACCATTGCCTTTTTCATCTAACAGTTTAATATCATATATTTTTAGTCTCTTACTAATTGGAGCTTTTTCTTTACCTACAATAATTCCCGCAACTGGCGTACCATGATTAAAATCATCAACAATCTTTTCTGCAGGATGAATGAGATTGACTTCTTCAAATACGACGCCTTGAAAGAAATCTAACTCTTTAGTAATACCACTATCCAGTACAGCTACTTTTATGTAGTGGTTGTCACTTTTTATTGCCAATTGTCCAAGGGTCAAATAACAAAGGAAAAAAATAATCAGTGACAAAAAGACACCCAATTTTTTATTGATAGCGTTCACCACCTTGCTATGTAGTTGTTAAAATTAATTCCAACATGGATGGGCTCTCTAAAGATAGTTAATCTGTAGGGTTTTTCGTAGTGAAGTGATGGTCATGTTGGAAAATTAAAATAGATTTAGATAAAATCCTTTTTAGTTCTCTACAAGACAAAATGAAGTTTTCAAGAGAAGATTTTTTAAGATTATTCTAAAATCTCACTATAAAGAGTGTCAATAAATTTAATGTAGATTTCCATGCAAATTTTTCGTAATGGCGATTGCTATTAGTTTCGTGGCGTTTCTTAAGGGTTTCGTGGCCTTTTCTATGGTTTTCATGGCGATTTCCGAGGGTTTCGTGGCGTTAGCTGAAGTTTTACTGGCGATTTCCATGGGTTTACAGGTGATTCTAGAAGGTGTAAGCCAGAAAATCTACAAAAGGAATGAAGTTTACTTTTAATACCCTACATTTAGTTAAATATTTACTGAGGCAGCAGAAGTGTTTGCCAAAAGGCAAAAAGGCAATAGGTATACCCTTGATGCATTTTACTTTCATTCAGTTGATTGGAGCGGAGGGCGACGACTCCTGCGGGAAAGCACATAACGTAAGACGCAACAAACCGCGCGTAGCGAGGGTTGCGGCTTACGTGTGTGCCCGCGGAAAACGTCCGCCCGTAGCGCAAATCAACGGCAGTAGGCATAAATAAAAAAAAGCCATCTCAAAGGAGACAGCTTCTATCTTATTTTAAATTCCTTTGTAAAAAGGCTTTTGTCCGCTCGTGCTTCGGATTTGTAAAGAACGCTTCTGGATGGTTTGCTTCGATGATGTCGCCGCCATCCATAAAGACGACTTTGTTGGCGACTTCGCGTGCAAAGCCCATTTCGTGTGTCACAACGATCATTGTCATTTGATCTTCTGCTAAATCTTTCATCACTTTTAATACTTCACCTGTCAGTTCTGGATCAAGGGCTGAAGTCGGCTCATCAAATAATAAAATTTGAGGGTTCATCATAAGTGCCCGTGCGATCGCGACGCGTTGTTTTTGACCGCCCGATAAATTCGCTGGATAAGCTTGTGCTTTGTCAGCAAGACCAATTTTTTGTAGTAGATCCTGACAGCGACGGCTAATGGCTTCAGCTGATTCTATTTTCAATAAGCCTGGCGCTATTTCAAGATTTTGCTGTACAGTTAAATGTGGGAATAGGTTAAAGTGCTGAAATACCATTCCCATTTTTGCCGTAATTTTTTTACTATCCTGTTGCTTGGCATATACGCCGTCTCGGACTAAATAGTCACCATCGACAGAAATGCTTCCCCCATTAATTTCTTCTAAATGAATTAAGCTTCGTAGCATAGTACTTTTACCAGATCCCGAAGGACCAATAACCGCTACGACATCGTTTTTCTCTATGTTAAATGTAATTGTCTTTAGCACCTCTAACGCGCCAAAGGATTTCTTCAAATTCGATACTTCAAGCAGTGCCATTTGTGTCACCTCTATTCAAATTTAAAACGTTTTTCAAGCCACTTAAAGAATATTGTTAAGACGAGCGTCATCACTAAATAGATAATACCTGCAATAAAGAACGGCACAATAGTAAAATCACGGTTGACAGCTGTTTGTGCAAAATGCAGTAATTCAGGTACTGCGACAGCGTAAAGAAGTGCTGTGTCCTTAATTAAAGTGACCGATTCATTCGATAAAGCCGGTAATGCTACGCGAAACATTTGTGGCAAAATAATGCGTGTCGTCGTTTGCCATTTTGATAAACCTAATACTTGTGCCGCTTCATATTGACCTTTATCAATCGCTAATAAGCCACCACGGAAAATTTCAGCAAAATAGGCAGCGTAATTTAAAATAAAGCCAAGACATGCAGCAACGAAGCGATCAAGCACCATATATTCACCGATTACTGGTACCATCGGCAATCCGAAGCAGATTAATAACAATTGTAGCAACAGCGGTGTGCCACGCATGACATAAATATACGTATGCGCAAACCAAGACAATGGTTTGATACGACTCTTTGCAGCTAATGTAAGTAAGAAACCAAGTGGAATTGATGCAACAATGGCGATAATGAACAGCAGCACCGTCATTTTTGCGCCATCGAGCATCGGCAAAATCATTGTTTGCCAGTAATCCGCCATAACTATTTTCCCTCCAAAAAGATAAGAGTTTCACGAGGAAACTCTTGTCGGATAACATTCAAATATTTTGTACTAATAAAGAGATCCCTTTATTTCAATACTTTATCTTCACCGAACCATTTCGTAGAAATTTCAGCTGATGTACCATCTTCATTCATTTTATCTAAAGCGGCTTGAAGTTTTTCTAATAAAGCTTCGTTTCCTGGTTTAACACCAATACCATATTGCTCTGGAGCTAATGATTCATCTAATAGTTTGAATGTTTCAGGCTCTTGTGTCATGTAATATTCTGCCACAACAGCATCAATAATGACTGCATCTAAGCGACCTGTTTTTAAATCGGTTAAAGCTAACACATTATCTGCAAACTCTGTCACATTTTTCACTTCTTTGTGGATTGGGTTGGCATTCAGTGCTTCCGCAGCAGAAGATTGTGCTTGTAGACCAACTTCTTTTCCTGCTAAATCGTTAAGTGTGTTAATCGGTGATTTTTTTAATGTAATAACTGCTTGCGAATTTTCCAAATAAGGCTTTGTAAATAATACCTTTTCTTTGCGCTCATCTGTAATGGTATAACCGTTCCAAATTAAGTCGATACGACCGCTTATTAATTCAGCTTCTTTTGTTTTCCAATCGATTGGTTGAAATTCTACTTCCATGCCCATATGTTCGGCAGCAGCCCGTGCTAAGTCGATATCAAAGCCTACGATTTCGTTTTTATCATCACGGAATCCTAATGGCGCAAACTTGTCATCGATTCCGATTATCACTTTATCTGTTGTTTTAGATGAATCTGTCGAACTATCAGTAGCACTCGACTTGTCTCCAGAATTACCACATGCTGCTAGAGCAAGTATCGCTGTCAGCATGAAAAGTAATGTAAAAATGCGCTTCATGATTAAATATCCCCTTACGTATTATATTAATTGCGATATAGCAGTAACACTTTCTCTTGCTAAACTACTAATGTGTTAAAGGATATCAAAGTGGCGTATTGTTGTCAATATCTTAATTGAATTATTAGAATATTAGATTTGAGTTTGATTTAAAAAACAGTTCAACCAGAATGCTCCGGTTGAACTGTTTAAATGTCTATATTATCTATGCTGTTGTTTTAACCATTCAATGGCTACATTTGCATGTAAAGCAGCTCCATATTTAAACATGTCCTCATTTTGGCGCATACGTGGGTTGTGCACTGGAGCCTCGCCTTCTTTACCTGTCCCTAACACAACAAATGCAGAAGGTACTTCTTGGGAAATGTAAGAAAAGTCTTCTGAACCACCGAGATATCCGTTATCCACCACATTGTCGGCACCTACTACATGTTCTAAAAACGGTGTAATGGCCTCAATAAATTGTGGATTATTATAGGTTGTTGGCGTATGGAATTCTATCGTACTGTATTGTCCGCGCCATGCTTTTACAGTATGGTCAATCATCTCTGTGATGCGTTGACATAAATGATCGCGCGTTTGTTGGTCATAGCTACGCATATTGCCTTGTAAAACGGCTTTGTCTGGAATAATATTTGTCGCCGTACCACCGCTCATGGCACCTACAGAAAATGTCACACTATGATTTGGATCTGCTTCTCGTGTCATTAATAGATTTAAACTTGTATATAGTTGATTCATAATCATATTTGCATCAATTGTTTTATGTGGCTGTGAGCTATGACCACCATTGCCTTGAATATTCACAATATACGTATCCATCGCTTGCGTTAACGTCCCTTTATGGACAGATAATGTGCCAGCTTGTTGATCAGGCATAATGTGAATCCCAAAAGCAGCATCTACTTTAGGGTTTTGTAGCAAACCATCATCAATCATTAGTTTGGAGCCGTAGCCCCACTCTTCCCCAGGTTGGAACAATAATTTTACTGTTCCTTGCAATTCCGCTTCACGGTCCTTTAAAATTTGAGCAGCTCCTAATAGCATCGCTACATGAGAGTCATGACCACACGCGTGCATCACACCAGGATTTTTTGATGTAAAATCACAGTCTACTTCTTCATCGATTGGTAGCGCATCCATATCTGCTCGCAGCAAAATACAAGGAGCCCCTTGTCCAATGGTAGCGACTACACCCGTACATTGAGCCTGTGAACCAAAACCTGCTATTTCATATTTTTTTTGAATGTCAGGAGGTACGATCCCACATTGTTTATGGGTGATACCCATTTCATCCAATCGTTGTTGAATATATTTTTGTGTATTAGGCAGCTCAAAGCCAATTTCCGGATATTGGTGTAAATAGCGGCGATCTTTAATAATTTGTTCTTCATATTTCTTTGAATGTTCTAAAATATTCATCCTGTAAAATCCCCTTTATTATTTAGAATGGTCCTAATCCCATATAGTGAGCAATTAATATTAAAACAAATGCTGCGAAATGTAGTAATAAGAACAGTTTCACTGAAAACTTCACCCACGCCGCATAACTAACATTCGACATACCAAGCGCTGCCATTAGCCCGCCTGATGTCGGCCATAAATAATTGGTAAAGCCATCACCAAATTGATAAACGACTACCATGACTTGTTGATTAATCCCTAATATTTTCCCTAAAGGACCCATAATAGGCATTAAAATAATTGCCTTGCCACTTCCTGAAACAACGAAGAAGTTGAAGAAAATAACAACGATGAAAAGTATTAATAATGTAATAATTGTGCCCGTATTACTTAGGACATTCGATAAAGAATGCACCGCTGTATCAATGATTTGGGCTTGCGTCATTAATATCATGACTGAACGGGCAAAGCCGATTGCTAAACCTGTAGGCAATAGTCTCGCCGCCCCGACTCCAAATGTTTCAGCAGCTTCGCTCGGATTAAGTTTTAAAATCATGACTAAGAAGATTGCATAAATCGCATAGACAGCAGATAGTTCAGGCATGGCCCATCCTAGTTTAATCGCACCGAATGCACTCCCTACTAATACCACAACTAAACCTAGTAATGCTAACTTTCGAGATAGCGTCAATTCTTCCTCTTCATACTCTGCTGTTTTCGAATTTTCTAGTTCCTCTAAATATTCATCAGCTACAATACTTTTACTAGGATCCGCCTTCGTTTTATTGGCATAGCGTAAAATATAGATGATGGAAATCAGAATAAAGACGATTAACGCAACGATACGAAATGCTAGTCCAGAATAAATCGGTAAACCGACGATTGTTTGACTTACCCCTGTCGTATAGAAATTAACAACGCCTGCAGTAAAACCAATGGCTAAACCGACAGTCGGGATGGCGAAAGCCGTAATTCGGTCATACCCTAAACCCATTACGACAGCCATCGCTAGCGGAATAAATGGGATACCCCCTTCGCCAAAACCGATTGTTCCTAAGACCGAGAACAATACGAGCAAAGAGACGATAATAAGCTTTTCTTTCCCTGCGGCAACGCTTAATAATTTATGGATACCAGCAGCAATGGCACCAGACTTTTCAAGAATAAATAACGCTCCACTTGCAAATAGCAACATCACAATGATATCTGCTGATTGCACAACCCCATTATGTAAAGCGGTGAAAAAATCCATAAATCCGATTGGCTTCGCTTGCTCCACGTACGCAAATTTCTCTGTATTGAGTTCCGTTATGCCCGTATCCGGATTGACGTTCCGTTCGTACTCTCCACTTGGTACTATCCATGATAGTAACACGACGAGTAGCATAACGAGCATAAACATAATGTAAACATGTGGGAAATTAATGCCCTTTTGTTTTTGCTTTGATGACATGTGAAATCCTCCAAATCCCCTTTGCAGATGGCAAAATTATAGTTTAATTAAGGCTGTAAATAAGTCCACACCTGATTCAATTAATTCATCACGGAAATCGTATTCATGTGTATGAACATGCGGATACTCTTCACCATTGCCAATGAAGCAATACGCTCCTTTTGTACGCTTAGTAAAATGACCAAAATCTTCAGAACCGCGGAAAGCCTCATCCAGTTCAATTAATGCCATGCCCTCAGATTTTACAACGGCACGAATTTTGTCTGCACTTTCTTTATGATTAAACGTTTCTGGGAATTCATCATTATAGTCAAAACTTACACGTAATCCATATTGTTGTGCTTGCTCTTTAGCGAAATTTTCAAGGTTTTCTTGCAGTTGATTTAACTCATCTTCGTATAGAGCGCGAATTGTTAAACGAAGCGTTCCTGTCGACGCTGCAATACCAAAGGCATTTTCTCCGACATCGATCTGTACAACCGTACATAAAACAAGCCCTTTATTTCGTTGTGAGGATGTAAATTCAGGAATCGCATTGACTAGATTGGCAATGGCAAATGCGGGGTTAATGCCCTTTTCAGGCTGACTCGCATGGGTAGGCGAACCTTGCATATGAATTGTCATCCCTTTTGAAGCACATAATGCTGTACCATCAATAATTCCTACCGCTTTATATGGTAGGCCACTCATATTATGGTAGGCGAAAATTTCATCGATATTGTGCTCCTTAATAAAATCCACACATTGAATAGCGCCATCTCCTGTTTCTTCAGCAGGCTGGAATAGGAAGAAGATATTATTGTCTGCTCCATGTTGATCGACTTCCAATGCAAATCCCGCTAATGTGGCAGCGTGACCATCATGCCCACATTTATGTGCTTTTCCAGGAAATTGTGAGGCCCAAGGAATGTCAATCACTTCATCCATTGGAAGGGCATCATAATCTGCACGGAAAGCAATATTTTGTTTCGCTGATTGTGCATGGTAGATTGCATAAAACCAGTTCCCTTTATCGACAATCTCCAGCTTTGTATACGTTTTCAAAAAGTTAATTAAATGCTGTTTTGTCCATGTTTCTTCGTTCGAAAGTTCAGGATGTTGGTGTAATTCATGTCGCAATTGCTTCGCTAAATCAAAGTTTTGACTGTTCATGTATATTATCCTCCTCAAATAGTTGATTTTTCACTCTCCTAATCTCTTTATCTTATTAGGGTAAAAAAACAACTAGTTTTCTGTATATTGTATATTATATTTTATATTTTGATTTTTTCAACAAAAAAATAATTCTGCCTTTTATCAAGACAGAATTATTTTTCGTGTGTAAGCGAGCAATTTTGCCCTTAAAGCGGGATAAGCTCTGCTTTATCAATATTCCAATGGACTTCCTTCATGTAACGCTCTAATTCAATGATTTCGCCTTTTTCAAACATTTCTATCATTTTGCGATGCTCGTTATTCGTCTGCGTCAGACGTTTCTTTGTCATTTCAGCCTCACCTGAGTGATCAAAGTTTTTCAAAAATTTCTTTTGCAATTGTAAAAGAAGGTTTACAAGACTTTTATTTGGACAGACGGATAGATAGACACCGTGAAAGGCTTCCTGCATTTTATGATACATAGAGAAATTACCTGTATTAATAGCTAAATCAATACTTTGAATATAAAACTCCATTTCATTCATATGCTTTTCCGTTAGAAAAGGGGCGGCTAGCGCTGCAGCCAAGCCATCCAAAGCGCCAATAATAAAATAAGTTTCTTTCGCTTCTTCGGTAGTCAGACTTTTAATGACAAACCCTTTTCTCGGGACATTTTCTAATAATCCTTCTGAAGAAAGTTGGATTAAAGCCTCCCTAACCGGTGTTCTACTCACATTTAAACTTTCACTAATGGCACTTTCATTTACCTTTTTGCCGGCAATCAGATTTCCATTATTAATTTGATCGACGATATAATTATAAACATGGTCTTTTAGCGATAAATAATTATTCATAAAGGTACCTCAATATCAATTATTTTTTTATTAAATCCTTTATAACTACTATACACTTTTTTCTAGTAATTTAACCATAGTCGTTGCTAATTGCTATTCAAAACTAGCAATCTATATTTTTCAGTACTGCCCTATTTTCTATGTAATGCATTAACAATGCTCGATCTTCAGGAAAAGATAAATCAAGTATCTTTAAATCTTCAAGTGTTTTCCAAGCAATATTATAAATTAAATTGTCTGGGTCTTGAATCACTCGTTCGCCACCAATTATCTTCACTAAAAAATAATGAACTTCAATAGCTATATCATATGTACGAGCGTTGCCTTGCTTCTTTGTTATTTCCCCCACTATTTCACCAACAAAACCAGTCTCTTCCTCAAATTCTCGAAGACAACATGCTTCATATGTTTCATTATTTTCTAACCCACCAGATGGCACCGTCCAAGTTTTTTCTTCTTCTGGCTTTCCTTGTAACACCATCAATACTTCATTATTATCATTTATACAAACAGCAGAAGAGCCAAACCATTTTTCCATTTTTAAGACCCCTTTGTATTTTTATCAAGCTTCTTTGTTCTATACATTCCACATTAAAAGCGTTAATCCCTTTTGGTATAATGCAACGATTTTACATTAAATGTAATTTTACCTAAAAGTTTGATGTTCACTATAGAAAGGCTTATTATTACCTGTGAATAGCTCTAATTTTATATCCAATTCAAAATGCGAGGAGTGACCAAATGATAGAGTCATTGACAATAAATGAACTGCGTGAAGCCCAAAAATATACGAATTTTGTCATGTTAATCCCTAGACTACCTGCGACTTATGCAATTCGTCATATTTCTATCCGGAAAGAAACGCCTACAGAACGTTCTTCTTTCCGCTTTGAAGTAAAAAATAAAACAGGCATCGTAAGAATTAAACAGTTTTTTTATGATTGGGCGACCCCTGTCATTACAGCGGATACGAATCTAGTAGCACAAGGCAAATCTTTTCAAATAGATGGCATAGTCGGATTTTTAGGTGTCGATTATAAGGGGAATCAAGCAGTATGCTTTGCCAGATGGTTTACGACTATTGAAATATCTGTTTTACAAGGGGTTTATGCGGAAGAAGAACTGTTGTACTTATTAAACATGTTAGAGCCAGTTGACCCTTCCTATATAGAAAGTTTGGGCAAGCAATCGTTTGCTACTAATAGCTATACTGCACGCTATAAAAAACCTAGATGGGCTCAAGAAGATGAAGTGACACGCGTTGCATGGTTCGACAATGATTCTATACTTTTGAAGGAGTTTTCGGGACATTTCCCTATATCCCCTCCTTTAAGCTATGATGAATATTTTCTAGATGCGATAGGCTTTCAAGCTCATTCTATCGGTTCAGAATTACATCTATTATATCGTTCTAAATTAAACTATACGGATGGGTTTTGGCTGTGGGTTGCCCCTAAAGCAATATCTGATCCGCTTCCAAAGCAAACTGGACGCAAAATGGGCACAAGGCAAAGTTGGCATATCAAAAAGATAAGAAGTACTGTTGAGAATTTACCTAGTAATGACTTCTTCCTATGTAGACAAAATACTACCTATAAAGGTTGGATGCTCCATTGGGAAAGAGAGCATTTCATCTATCACTTCTATGCTAGACCCTCTAGTGTAATGTCACTTC
This sequence comes from Lysinibacillus sp. 38-6, assembly GCF_046245175.1. Lineage (GTDB taxonomy): Bacteria > Bacillota > Bacilli > Bacillales_A > Planococcaceae > Lysinibacillus. Next base: position 672,442 of record NZ_CP176417.1, on the reverse strand, counting down.
GCAAGCTTTATAAGTTTATCGTTTTGTTGTATTCGGAAGATGGATGATAAAGAAAGAATCCATTTTGTAAAATGGATTCTTTATACACCCCGATATTTTCCTAACATAATTTCATCATAATATTTATCTAATTGTGGTAAACCTAATTTTTGTGCAATTGTCAGTTCCGCTTCCCTATCATATTCGACCCTAATAAATTGAATGGCATTGTTTGCATAGGTTCCATCTAAAATCACGTATGAAGCAGACGTTAAATCAAGTGAATTTCCGACACTGCCAACGTTACACAATATCCCATTTGTATATGTATGTAAAAACGTTGTATGAATATCACCGTAAAATACGATATCAGGTTGCTGATTAGATTGGATTGGATTTGTTTGTTCACTATTTTCAAACATCGATAAACGCTTTTCCAACGGATGACTATCCAAAATACGTTCAAATTCACTTCTTGGCGATGCATGGAAAAATCTTATGAATTGTCCGTTTAACTCAAGGTCAATATGAAATGGCAACGATGCTAGATACTGGTAATCTTTGTCTGTTAATCGGTCTTTGTACCATTGTAAAAATGCATGGTCAGTAGGTGCTTGAATAAAGACGTCCCAATTGCCACGCACGACTTGTTCACAATGCTCTTGGATTAGCGCTATACAGGCAGAACCTTGAGGCCCTTTACCAATTAAATCACCTAAACAAAAAATTCTTTCAATCTTTCTTAAGCGAATATCCTCTAAAACGGCTTCTAATGCTGTTTTATTTCCGTGAATATCCGATATGATGGCAATTTTCGTCACAAAGCTCCCCCTCGCAATTTCTCTCAATATTATTAATTGGCCATTGCACTCTTTATTCCTTTAAGGATTTCTGATTAGCGAAAAAAGCAGCGATTTTTTTCTTGTCACTCCCCTATGAACGTGCCATCGCTCGCTGGCTAACCAGTCCAACCTGCCCATAATAATGGGCCTTGGTGTTCATCTAAAGTGTCCCTTTAAATTTCTCAGGCTTTTTTACATAGCTTTCAATAATAAACCCACAGTCTGTACAGAGAATATATTCCACTTCTGAACCAAAGCTCATCTTATGTGCTGGAACCATCACTGCATATCCACTATGTTTACCTCTCCCTAATTCTTTTCCACCGCATTTCGGGCATTCTGTTATCGTTTCAAACTGTGTCACGTGAACCCCTCCCTTGTGAATTCCCTCTCTTAATCTATTTACGGTAGATCCATCATTTAGTTTCATTTATTTCAGACAATCCTAATTTTTATCTTTTCATCTTTTTTAAATTCTATCATTAGCTAACCGCTCGATCGTGTTCTCTTTTCTATTACTATAGGAATCTCCATGATAAACATCAAAATCCTTCAGTCTTTTATATATATTAAAATAATATATCAATAGCAAATAAGCGATTTCAATTAAAAGAAGTATTATAGATACATGTTTGTGTCTATTTTGTTAAAGATGTATTTCATATATTGCTTTAAATGTTTTTTAGGCATATAGTAAAGGCACGAAAGGACGTGTTCAACATGTTAGATCAACACACAATTAACGTTATTAAATCAACAGTACCAGTATTAGAGGTGCACGGCGTAGCCATTACAAAAACTTTCTATCACAACTTATTTAAGGATAATCCATCATTATTAAATATTTTTAATCACACAAACCAAACACAAGGTCGCCAACAAGGCGCGTTAGCCAATACAGTTTATGCAGCAGCACAGCATATCGATAATTTAGAACCAATCGTACCAGTCGTTGTACAAATTGCACATAAACACGTAAGTCTTGGTGTTTTACCTGAGCATTACCCAATTGTCGGTCAATACCTACTTGCAGCCATTAAAGAAGTTCTAGGTGATGCGGCAACGGATGAAATCATCGAAGCTTGGGGTAAAGCGTATGGCGTTATTGCAGATATCTTTATTTCAGTAGAAGAAGATTTATATCAAGCAGCTGAACAAAACAATGGCTGGCGTGCATTTAAACAATTTAAAATTGCGCGCACTGTAAAAGAAAGTGATGATGTCACATCATTCTACTTACAGCCAACAGACGGCTCAAAAGTGCCAGCTTATAAACCTGGTCAGTATGTTTCCATTCGCGTTACGGCTCCAGGTGAAAAATATTTATTAAATCGTCAATATACGTTATCACAACCAAGTAATGAACAAGAATTCCGTATTTCGGTTAAACGTGAAAGCGAGCATAACCCAAAAGGGAAAGTTTCAAACTTCTTACATGAAGCGCCACTTGGTACAACGCTTGAGGTTAGTGCGCCAGCAGGTGTCTTCACATATGAGCCAACAAATGCACCGGTTCTTTTCATTAGTGGTGGCATTGGTGTAACACCGTTAAATGCGATGTTCCAAACAATCCAAAACAAAGAAAACGTGACATTTATTCAATGTGCACGCAATGAAAATGTGCTTGCTTTCCATGAAGATATTCAAAATAAAATGAACGCTTTAAACGGCCCTACTGGTTTAAGCAAATTATTTAGTGTGTTCAAAAAAGACAGCAATGCCCATCATAAAGTGTTATACTCTGATAAAAACGAATACATTAACGCAAACGTACTACGCCCTGTTTTAACAAAAGATACACAAGTGTACATTTGTGGACCAACGCCATTTATGGAAGCAGCGATTAACGCTTTACATGAATGCAATATCGCTGATAGTCAAATTCATTACGAATTCTTCGGTCCTGCCCTCCAATTAAATACAAAATAAAAAATAGAACTAGCCCTGCGATGTGCATGGCTAGTTTTTTAATACTTAAGTCTTACTTTACCTGTTTATCATTTCAATATAATATCAATTGTATCCTTAATGTTATTTTGTTGACATAGAATTGTAATATTACCATGTTAATATCATTAATGTACCAAGTAATACGTTTTAATGTTTTTAGGAGGATACATATTATGAAGAAAATTAAAAAAAATAAGTGGGGGATGAAATTAGCAGTATTGGCATTTAGCTCTTCTGTACTTTTTTCAACAATCGACACAGCGTCAGCTGCAACATATACAGTTAAATCTGGCGATTCCTTATGGAAAATTGCCAGTCAAAACGGCATTTCATATCAAACATTAATGAGATGGAACAACCTGACTTCTTCCAACATTCGAGTTGGACAAAAACTAACACTAAATAGCACGGCTAATCAGGCACCTAGCACCCCAGCTAAAACGCCTGCAAACCTGATTCAAGTTGCAAAACAGCAATTAGGTGTAAAATATACATTTGGAGGCAGTAAACCGAGCACAGGTTTTGATTGCTCTGGTTATATCACATATGTATTTAACAATGCTGGTATTCCAACAAGCCGCAAATCCGCAGCAGGTTTTTATTATGCAGCGAAAAAAGTAAGTACACCACAAGTAGGTGATTTAGTATTTTTCGCGAACACTTATAAACCTGGTATTTCTCATGCAGGGATTTACATCGGGAATAATCAAATGATCAATGCAAGTGACGGCGGTGTTAGTATCGCCAACATTAACAGCACCTACTGGAAGAAATATTTTGTAGGTTACGGTCGTTTATAATGATCAAAAAACAGTTAGGCATGTCCTAACTGTTTTCTTTATTTTATATGAAAAGAAATCGCCCGTTACAGTAGTTACGGGCGATTTCTCTCGTGTTACCTGCGATTCACTCAGGTTTACCCGCGATTTCCGTGGTTTTACCCGCGATTCACACAGGTTTACCCCGCGATTTTGCTTGTTAAGTATGGGCTACCTTTTTCGATTTTATTTTTGCCAAGCGTAATAAATAAATGATAAAGACAACGCCTAATACACCAGCACCTGTAAAATAGACTGACGCATACCCTACTTGCACTGCCACCATACCTAAAATATAAGATCCAAGGGCAATGCCGAGATCAAACATCGTAAAGTATGTTGCCGTTGCATAACCACTGCGTGTATGTGCTGTAGATTGGACAGCTAGCGCTTGCAAGCTTGTTGTGACAGCGCCGTAGCCAAAGCCAACAAAAATAGCTGAAGTTAAAAATAATGCTGGTCCTGAAACATTAGCAAGGAGGATTAATCCAATTGCGAAAGAAATAATACCGGGGATAATAACAAATTGCGGTCCTTTCGTATCATAGAGCTTTCCTGTATATGGTCGTGTAATCAGCATAGCTGCTGCGAACACGGCATAAAAAAGACTTGCGACTGCCATTAAATTCTTTTGCTGTGCATAGACGGATAAAAATGATAAGACACTTGCATAAGAAAATGCGACTAAGCTTGCTATAGCCGCTACTGGCAAAGCTTTGCTTTCAAATAAATCATTAAACTTAAATGTTAATTTCCCTTGATGTTCCGGCTTCGGTAAATCGTCTGTATTCACCGTTACAGCAAGAATACCACCTGCTAAAACACAAATGCTCATCACAATAAATAAAACATTATAACTACTATATTGAATAAGTAGCAAACCGATAAATGGTCCAATAACAACGGCTAAATTCGTTGACATTGTAAAATAGCCTAACCCTGCCCCTTTTCGGCTCGCAGGCACAATATCGGCCGCTAATGAACCAGCTGCTGTCGTAATAATACTAAAGAAAATCCCTTGTACAAAACGTAACCCTAGTAAAAGACCGAATGGATGAATAAATAAATAGAGTATCGTACATAAGAAATAGCCGACAATTGCTATGACTAAAAGCTTTTTCTTACCGAATACATCTAATAATTTTCCTGAAAACGGACGTACGATGATCGCTGATAATAAGAAACCAGATAATAGTAATCCAGCTTCCTTATCTGTTTGGTGTAGTTCGCCAATCGCATAAAGTGGCAACGTCGTTACCAAACCATAAAAAACAAAAAATACGGAAATATTTGTTAAAAATAAACTAATGAACCGCTTCGTCCATATTTGTGTGTTACCTTCTTGCTGCATGTCAATCAACCTTTCATTTTTTGCAATAGATTAATAAATTGTGACTGTTCTTCAACAGTAAGTGAGCCAACCATTTCTTCCTCAAACGCTAAGATGGTTTCAGTAATAATCGGCAGTCTTTCCTTAGCCATTGCTGATAAAGTGACAATTTTTTCGCGCTTATCTTCTCCATCAATTCGTTCTACCCAGCCTAACGTTTCAAGCCGCGAAATAGCTCTCGTTACACTTGGCGCTTCGACATTCAAATACTTCCAAATTTGTGTTAATGTCATGGAGCCATGTGTATGTAGGCAATATAAAATCGTCCATTGTGAACTATATAATTGATGTTGTTTCAATACTTCATTCAAACAATTTGTTAAATAACGACTCTTTTGAAATAAAGCATGGAAAACGGGATTCATGTCAATCACACTCCTTGATTATTTACCTAGCTAAATAAATACTATACGCCTCATTTTTTATGTTGTAAAGTAGGAAGTTTTGAAGCGCTTCTTATACGTTTTGTGGCTTTTTTTTTATAGTTTGTGGCGATTTTTATGAGTTTAGTGGCGATTCACATTGTTTTAGTGGCGATTCACATTGTTTTAGTGGCAATTCACTCAGATTTACTGCCGATACCTGTTTCATGTGATATAGCAGGGAATTTATAGTAAATGTCGAATACAGGTACTAGACTAAAAAAAGGGAGATGGGAACATGGGAAAAAATATTTTAATTCTTGCAGGCGACGCGGTTGAGGCATTGGAGATTTACTATCCCTATTACCGCTGTTTAGAGGCAGGCTATGATGTATCCATTGCAGCACCATCAGTAAAAAAATTACAAACGGTTTGCCATGATTTTGTAGAGGGTGTGGATACGTATATCGAGCGCCCAGCATATGGCTTAGACGCTACGGTAGCCTTTGCTGATATTGATCCAACCCAGTTTGATGGTTTAATTATTCCTGGTGGACGCGCACCTGAATACATTCGATTAAACGAGCATGTTCCGGCGCTTGTGAGCCATTTCTTTGAGACGAATAAACCGATCGCCGCTGTTTGCCATGCGGCACAAATTTTTGCAACCATTCCTGAAGTATTAAAGGGGCGTGAACTTACTGCCTATATCGCTTGCAAGCCAGAAGTCCAAGTGGCAGGTGGTACGTATATCGATGCCAATCTTCACACAGATGGCAATCTTGTAAGTGGTCATGCTTGGCCAGATTTACCTGGATTAATGCGCGAATTTATTCAAAAACTAGAAGGTTAATGAGGGAAGGATGCCGCATGGGCATCCTTTTATTTTGCTGTTTCTTGCAACTCAATATCCACTACTTGTTGTGTTTTAGTCGTATATTTAATTCGGACATAAACACCAAATTCTTTATCCCCCTCTTTTAACCAAAGCTTAAATTTTTCGATTGTTGCATCTTCCCTTAATTCACTGCCCTCATGCAAATAATCAATAATTTTGGAATTAGGATAAGATGATTGGGTTTTTTCAATAGCGAGCTTTCCCCATTTTGCATAGGCAGGCGGAACTTCAGCATATGCCTCTAGAAATTGGGGTGGCGCTGCGTGGAATGCCATAAAAATCCCAAGTGCTATCAGCATTTTTCGCATTATTAGAACTCCTTTCCTTTAATTGAGTAGTATAACTTTTTTGCAATGACAAAAAATAAATGCTCCAGATGTTATCTTTGGAGCATGCCCTATTTTAATGTCTTTTTGTAGTAGGTTGTTGAGGGTTATTATGAATTACTTTATTAAATTCAGCCGAATATTCTTCTCGATCATTTCTTTTATGTGTATCTTCCTTCTTTTTCTTTTTGAAGCTTGTTTTACTTTTCTTTGCCATTGTTGCCGCCCCCTCATTTAGCTCTTTTTATTGGATTGTTGATTTTTATCGTGGTTCGTTTTATTGTTTTTATTTTTTGCTTTTGCATCAAATTCTGCACTGAATTCTTCGTTTAAGTTATCATTTGGGTTATTGTTATTACTATTACTGTCATCAAGGTCTTTACTTTTATAAGTTCCAAAAGGATTATGTGTCCTTGCATTCATTGTTTTTTTGCTGTTTTTGTTATTTCTATTGCCCATAGCTATTCACCTCCTACTTGTAATGTGCACCGCAGCGGAGGATTTATGCTTTGGGGAAAACTGCAATGAGAGAAGGACAATGGCAAAAATGCATTCTAACGAAAACCAATTTTTTTGCATAGAAAAAATGTACATCACCAATAATTATTAGTAATGTACATTTTATTTATCATCTAGACAATTGTATATTCAGTTATATTCAGTAATGCCCCGACTGCACCTGAAAAACCGTGGTCATTAATAAATACAGGAGTATGTTTTTTCGTCCGTGTATAATTGGCAATGACATGCGCGAGATGGTCATTATGACTTAGTGTTGAGCCAATATAGACGATATGTTGCGCATTTTTTTCTTCCGCATATTGAATACTTAACGTCGTAATAACCTCTCCTACAAGTCCTTGGACAGTAGCAATAATATCTTCTGGCGGATGTTTCACTTCCTCCGTAATACCGACTTGCCCAAAATTACTCGCCGTTAAATGTCCATCAATTGGTGTATCCATGCCTTGATAAATATCTCTTACAAGTAAATCTACACCTTCACGATTCCCTCTTGTAGCCATCTCACGAATCTCATTGTAATCTGTAATGCCTGTTGTAAGCGCTGACAATCCAATTAGTGTTCCACCGCCTACGCCTGTCCCGCCAACACGAATATGGCTATTTCCTTCCATATAATGAATGGAAGTTCCTGTACCAATATTAGTAATCATACTACGCTCGAAGAAATATCCTTCTTTATTTAATAAAAAACGAACACCCTTCAAAGTAGCTTCAAACTCTACTATATAATGAATCGATTTCATTGTTTTTATCACATCAAGTAATTGTTCTGTACGTCCCCCCGTAACACCAATATCCTCAATATCTGGATTATTTTTAATCCACCCCATTACAGTCTGCAAATCATTAGACGGGAAAGTTGTTAACACAAGTTCATTGCGCTCATCTAAGTAAGCAACTTTCGTCAATGTGCCGCCTGCATCAATACCTATAGCCTTTGGCATACCATTCTCCTTTAACTTTATTCAGCAGAAAATTTCTACCTAAATAGATGGTTAGATGAATACTAGTTTACTCTTTTATTCAGTGGACGTCTAAATGTCGACCGATGAAAGTTCATGCCTCCGGCGATGTCGCGGATTTTGAACGGAGTTGTTGTGTATGCACAATTCAAAATCCTGACGCACTGGTTTTGCGCGAAAGCGAAACGTCAGCAAATCATTTTCGCCGAGGCGCAATTGAATATTCGCCCTCCCTAAACTTTACCGCTGTTGAAATGATTGTGCAATAACTTGGCAAGCTTTCATGAAAAAAAACACGAAAAATAGGATATTTAAAGGATAAACTCGCTATATTATACCATAATATGTAAAAAAAGAGCCTCTGTCAAAACAGTAGACTCTTTTTTCTATAAAAAATATTACATTTTAAAAGCTTATCGAATTATTGTGCAGAGTATCCGCCATCAATTACAAGCTCGCCACCTGTGATGTAAGAAGCTTCATCAGATGCTAAGAATAAAATAGCGTTTGCTACTTCTTCTGGTTGGCCAAGACGACCCATTGGAGTAGCACGTACTAACATATCCATTGCTTCTTTGAATTGACCGATATTAGCAGTCATAGGTGTTTCAATTACACCTGGGAATACTGTGTTTACACGAATGTTAGAACGGCCTAATTCAGCTGCAGCAGCACGAGCGATTGCACGTAAAGAACCTTTAGATGCTGTATAAGAGTTCATGCCAGAACCGATAATAGCAGTGTATGATGATGTATTAACGATAGAGCCTTTTCCAGCTTCTTTCATGTATTTAGAAACGTGTTTAATTCCTAAGAAAGGACCGAATGAGTTAATTTTGTGCATAATAGCCCAATCTTGGTCTGTAATATCTTGTGGAGATTTTTGTGAAGAAATACCAGCATTGTTGATTAAAATATCGATACGACCGTATTTTTCAACAACAGCTTTTGTAAATTCAGCCCAGTTTTCATCAGAAGAAACGTCTAATTTCATGCCTTCTACGTTTTCTAATTCAGAAATTTTAGCTAAATTTTCTTCATTAATATCAGCAGCAATTACGATTGCGCCTTCTTTAGTGAATAATTCTGCCATTGAAGCGCCCATTCCTGATGCGCCACCTGTAATAATTGCGATTTTGTTGTCTAAACGACCCATGTTTAAAACTTCCTCTCTGTTCTATTTCGCCTAAGCGAATCAAGCCTTGTTGGCTTGCTCTTTAAAACGCATACAGTTATCAGATAAACTGTATATGTTTAAATAGTTTACTAATAAACTTTATCATATTTGTGAAGCGTTTTCAAAGAATATGTACGAAATTTGAACAATCTGTTTTAACTTTCCTCAATTTTGCGATACGATATACATAGTTGCTTGACTATTTGAACGGAGGAATACAATTGAAAGATCAAAAAACACTTTATAAAGAAGCGATGCAAGTTTTAAAAGAAACGAGTCGCACATTTTATATACCGATTACTTTTTTAAAAAATGAATTAAAAATGTCAGTAGCTGCGGCTTACTTAGCAATGCGTGCGATTGATGAAATTGAGGACCATGAAGAACTGTCAAACGAAGTGAAGTTCGATTTACTTTCAGCAACAAGTGAATTATTAAAAGAAGAGTTTGATGCAGCAGCTTATCGTTCTTTATTAGCTCCCTACGCCGAACATTTGCCTGAAGTTACGCTTCGCTTAGCCGATTGGCTAACATTTTGCCCAGATGGCTCTCGCGATATTGTCCAAGCATCCACAAGTGAAATGGCTTATGGTATGGCGAAATGGGCACAAGCAAACTGGCAAGTGCATACTCGTGAAGATTTGGACGACTATACATACTATGTGGCAGGACTCGTGGGAACGATGCTGTCTGAGTTATGGGCATGGGGTGCAGGCGTTCAAACCGATCGCGATTTAGCCATTGGCTATGGTCGTGGACTTCAAGCCGTTAATATTTTACGTAATCAGCATGAGGATTTAGAAGAGCGCGGGGTAAGCTTTGTGCCCGATGATTGGACACGCGAAGACTTATTTGCCTATGCGGAGGAAAACTTAGCCAAAGCAGATCTTTATATGAAATCAATCGATAAACGGACGATCTTATTGTTCTGTCGTCTTCCACTTGCATTAGCACATAAAACATTAAAAGCGATGCAAGAAGGTCGTGAAAAAATGACGCGTGCTGAAGTGGAGCAAACAGTTGAAGAGGTTCAAGCGGATTAACTAGTGCCTGGCACGCAAACAATTCGCACTATTCACTACAATTTATAAAAATTCAAAAGCCTCTGTGTTGAGAGATTTCTCGCCACAGAGGCTTTTTTATACTACGTTGACGAATTGACTAATGAGTTCATAGCTAAAATAGAGAGATAGAATGGTTAATAGTGTAAAGACCACTTTCTCTATTTTTCCGCCTGTTTTCGTTGTGAATGGCAAGCGAACCGATATGTTGATTGGGAAAAATAGCTTTACGCCTTGTTTCGTTCCCATATCTAAAAGAATGTGACTTGTTATGCCTACTAGAAGTCCCGCAATGATTGACTCATATGGGATAAATGCATGTACCAATGCCGCTACAAGAAACAAAAACAGTAAACTATGTGTAAAAGAACGATGTCCAAATAATTTGTTTACGATTTTTGAAATAATGGGAAATGTCCGCCCTATTTTACTTCCGCCGTGACAAATATCTGGAAGTAATGCACCGATCACTCCCGCTCCTACTAAAATGAATGGATTGTCATTAGAAATTTGAGCAAAGGCAAGGCTTGCTGTGATGCCTCCAACGATGTGTGTATTCCCTTGCATACTTACTCCCTCTCTATGTAATAAAAATTTCACTATCCTACTGTATCATATTCTTATCAAAAAGAGAACATACATTCCAAACATATGTTTTATTTCATTGAATTTATGTTCATTGTGTATAGCTAATTTGGCTAGTGAGAAAAATGATTGCAGGAGGTACATATGAAATCATATAAAGGAATACTTTTTATTTTCATGACCATGTTGGCAAGTGCGTTACTATGGACTTTTGCTACTCCCTTTGAAACAATACATGCGGTAAATAAACTTAGTCATATCGTGGGGGGCTTAGCCATTACAGGATTCTTTCTTGTATTTTTACTAGCAACAAGAAGTAAAATTCTCGAACGGTGGTTCCAAGGCTTAGAACATGTTTATACGTATCATAAGTATTTGGCCATTCTATCATTAGGCTTCGTCATTTTACACAGCCAATTACAGGATATGATTCCTCATCATGAAAAAGGAGTAGAGACGCCACTTCGCGAATTAGCAAAAGAACTCGGAGAGCTTGCACAATATGGCTTTATCGCACTCATTATCATCGCCCTGTTTGCAAAATTTCTAAAATATGAGCATTGGCGCTATATTCACCGTCTTTTGTTACTTCCATATGCTTTAGGACTTTATCATGTTTACTTTTCAAGTAAATATGATTTATTTCAAGTGACACCGCTCGGCATTTTTACCGCAATCACAGCTGTTATAGGGACAATGTCCGCTTTGTATATGCTAACAATGTATCAAGATATGCGTTTTAACCATAGAGGTACAATTACAGACATTCAAAAAATAAGTGCCAATACTGTTGAATTAGAATTAACCTTAGAGCCAAAACTTTCCTATCAAGCTGGTCAATACATCTTTTTGAAAATATTTCAAACAGGTTTAGAAAAAGCACCACACCCCTTTTCTATTTCAGGTGGAGACGGTCAAACAATTTTTGTAACGATGAAGGCACTTGGCGATTTTACAAAAAAGGTAAATCAACATATACAATTGGAGACGCAAGTTGCCATTGAAGGTCCCTACGGTCATCTAAACTTTGATAAAGGTCACCAACAGCAGATTTGGGTAGCTGGTGGTGTAGGCATTACGCCCTTTATATCGTATTTACGGTACGGAGCGATCAATAAAGATATTGAATTATTTTATTCTTTTCGTGGTCATAACGATGCGCTATATAAAGACTTTTTACAAAAATACGCCGAAACCAATCCGCATTTCAAAGTTCATTTTATTGATACGACGACTATGGACAGATTGAACGTTGAGCATTTTACAGTGCCTGCACGTACTAGCATTTTTTTATGTGGCCCTACAACAATGGTGAAACGCTTGACCAAGCATTTCAAATCCATGTCCAAAGAAATTGACATCCACTTGGAAAGTTTTAAATTTAAATAATAGATCCTAAAATCGAACAAGAGGCTCATACCCGTGGACGGTGTGAGCCTCTCTCGCTTATTTTTATTAAAGTTTAAATAAATGCCTATTTTTCACTATAATAATACTTACGACTGCTAGTAATAGTCCCGATACCATAAAGACAACTCTTACCCCTATAACATCTGAAATTACTCCCATCATTAAAGAAGAAATGCCAAATGCCCCTGTAGAAATAGCGCTTAAAGAAGTATAGATTGAGGACAGCTCTCTTTTTGGAACACTCGTTTGTATTACTGTGTGTTGAGGGATGCTCTTTATTTGGCCAAAAAAACCAACGCAAAAAATGAGTACTAATGCGATAATTGGAATACGATTGATGCTAAACAAAATGGTTGCTATAAACATAAATAAAGAACCAACAAACATCACTTTCGCTAATTGCCGTTCAATAAAAGAGGTATACTTAACACAATAAACGCTTCCTACTATTAAACCTACAAAAAATGCGCCATTCAAAAAGCCCCACCATTGTTCTTCCACTTGTAAAGCATTGGTGACAAATACCAAAATAATCGCAGCAATCCAAACAGTACTAGCAATCGATTCAAGAAAATCTATCCAAACGATTCTTCTTAACACTGGTGTTTGCCAAAGCAATTTCCAGCCCTTTATAACTTGTTTCATTTTCCCTTGCATTGCAACTGATTGCTGGTCAACATTTTCTAACAAACTTAAGACAATGCTCGCTACTGTAAACAAAAAGCCCACTATCCATACTAATTGCTGGGAACTTAGAAAAAGTAAAAATAGACTCCCTATGAACCACATAACGGTTTGAATAAATTGTGTGACAGCTTCATCAATGCCATTTGCCCTCAATAATTGTTCGTCTTTCACATAATGTGGAACCAATGTCTGTCTTATTGGATTCGCACAGCCATCAAGAAACGCAATCATACTGATCACAATAAACAACAAGTAAAAATTAGTTGCTGTTGTTACATATAGCAGTAGCCCTAACAAAAATACTAAACATGTCTTTCCTATTTGCGAACCTGCTAATAACCATTTTAAATTTACCTTTTCAAACAAAAGTGGCGTCAATATACTTGATAGAAACATTGACGAAGCAATTGTAAAAGGTACAAATGATGCTGCGATAGCCGATTCCGTTATAACGTATATTAAATGAATAATGCTTACTATATATAAAACATCGCCAATATTCGCTAGTGATTGACCTACAAGTAATAACGAAAAATTTCTACCCAATTTCATAAACGATCCCCCATTTTCAAGAAATTAAATTTATTGAAATGGGTCATTTTAAATTGGACTGATCATGTACACTTTCCTCCCCCATTTTTCATGAAGTACAATTCATTCAAATGGGTGATTTTTAAATTGGACTGGACATACGAACTTTCCTCCCTTTGCTAGAGATAAATCTTGGGGGAATTAGATTTATCAAAATGATTAATATGTATTTTAGTTATTTTATAGTTTATTGTATGCTAACAACAGTGTCTCACTTATACTTTTGTTGAACCGTTTGAAGATGTTGTGCTTTTACCATCTCTGTTACTTGCATTTGAGGTCGTAGCTGCTTATAAATAGACTCGATATCACTTTGTGTAAAAACTTGCTTACTTGATTGATTACGTGTTGTAATAAAACGTTTTAGATTTTCTCGCTTTATTACAAAAACATTTTCGGATTTAACCTCTACTTTTTTCAAGACACATCGTTCACTAAATACAATGACAGAATGAAATACTTCATCCGGTAGCCCTAGAAATGCTTGAATAGCTCTTATATGTGTAGCATTTTGACGGATTGGATTATAAAATTTAAATTTTTTATTGTTCGGCATCGTTTGTGTCCATTGGTGTTGCGCTTCATTGCCAAAAATCCATCCGCTATAATTTTTTGATTCTATGACATATAAACCAGTACGATCTATATAAAGTAAGTCCACTTCCGTCCATTCCTCTGAATTCTTTTTTGGTACATAAACATTAAATAATTGCTTATGACTTTTTAAAGCGTATTTTTCAATGATACGCGATGTTAAATACTCTCCGTACTTTCCTTTATCAAACATTACCTCCAACATTTTATTATGCGTTAACGCATAGTAAATACTTGCTCGGTAGTTTTTTTGTTTTACATAAAAAATTAATATAGCCATTGTTAAAATGGTTAGTATAAAAATTATTAGCACGAAACAATCCTCCTATAATAATTGAAGGTTTTAAGTTAAAAAAGTAGTACTCCACCTATCACTTACATAATTATACCAAAATTTACTAATAAATCATAATTTTTATTAGAAGTGCATGAAAAAGTAGCTGCTTTCATAAGGTGTTAATGTTCTGAGAAAAATTTAGTCTATGCATCTAGCAATTTTTTAACAATTTACTAGTAAAACTGATGGCATTAACACCCTAAAATTGCTATTATTATCAAATATGCTGAAAGAGAGGTTTTTTGATGAATTATTATGATCCGTATTATAGTGATTATGATGCAGTCTTTGGTGGCTTCATGTTGTTATTCTTTTTCGTGTTTTTAGTATTATTAATTATTGGGTACGTAGTTAATGCACTAATTTATTTTATGGCATCGAAAACAAATGGCTTTGATGATGTCGCTTATATTGCATGGATTCCGATTATCAATATTTATAGCCTATTTCTACTTACTGCACCAGGTGATGATGATGCCACGATTCGTGCTGCAGCGAAAAAAATCACTTTAATTTATGCAGGATTATTTATTATTTCGTTTGTTCCACTTGTCGGCTTTTTAGCTTCCATCGTTATGTTCGGCTATTGGATTTTCTACACATATCGTCTTCTATACCGCTGGACAGGTGAGACTGGCAAAGCAGTTCTCTATATTATTTTATCCATTATTACATGCGGCTTATTCTATGTAATCTACGGCTTAATGCGAATGAGACGCCCTTTCGTAGTTTAAATTGAATAAAAAAAGAAGCAGCTACCAATCCTCTTTTCGTCTTGCAAGACTGAAAGAGGATTTATTTATGGAATGCAGTTGATTTTCCGCTCATTTTTCCTCATCTTTCCAATAATTTTCAAAAAAGACGTCAGCACTGTCTATGACTATGCTATATTATAGTTAGAAAATTTAGACTTTCTAACTTTTAAAGCAAAGGGGATTTTGATTATGTATGAAAATATTTTAAGACATCCAGGACCGACACCTATTCCAAAAAAAGTGCAACTTGCGATGAACCGAGATATCTTCAGCCATCGAAGTACTGAATTTGTTGAGCTATATCGCGAAACAATTGAACTGGTTAAACCGATTTTTGGCACGAAACAGGACATTTTATTGCTACCATCTGGTGGTACTGCCGCATTAGAAGCTGCAGCTGTCAATACTGTTAGTGCGGGTGAAGATGTAGTAGTCATTACTGTTGGGGCTTTTGGGGATTACTTCGTTTCCATTTGTGAAAAATATGGCTTTAACGTACATAAGCTAGCAATTCAATGGGGACAAGCGTGCACAGCTGAAACGTTACGTAACTTTTTACAGCCATTACAACATATAAAAGCTGTCTTTATTACGTACAATGAAACGTCAACGGGCATTTTAAATCCAGTTGCTGAGCTAGCACAGGTTGTTCGTGAAGAAAGTGATGCGTTAGTCATTGTCGATGGCGTAAGCTGCATCGGTGGTGCTCCTGCTGAAATGGATGCTTGGGGCATTGATATACTTGTAACAGGCTCCCAAAAAGCGATGATGCTGCCTCCTGGACTTTCACTCGTGAGTGTAAGTGATCGCGCATGGAAAGTGATCGAAGAAAATACAACGCCCTCTTATTATTTAAATTTATTAAGCTACCGTGATTGGGCAGAAAAAGGGATGACGCCAAACACCCCTGCTATTACACTTATTTATGGCCTACATGAGGTGTGTAAACTAATTGAGCAAGAAGGCGGTTTTGCTCACACCGTTGCCCGTCATGAACTGATGAAAAATATGGTGCGCAGTGCGATGAAAGCGTTAAATATCGAGCTTTTAACTACTGATGTATATGCTTCACCGACAATTACTGCCATCATGGCACCAAAAGGAATTGCACTAGGTGAATTTTTAACGCATCTTAAACAACGCTATCATTTAGACTTTGCTGGTGGACTTGGTCATTTACAAGGGGAAATTTTTAGATTTGGTCATATGGGCTACTGCTTCCCAAGCGATGTTTTACAAGCCGTTTCTTTAATGGAGGCAGCTCTGCAAGACTTTGCTTATGACTTTGAGCCCGGTGCAGGTGTCAGCGCAGCGCATAAAGTGTTTTTAGCAGCACAGTGTAAATAATTGTATAGACTGCTTGACGATAACGTTTGTCAAGCAGTCTATTTTTTTTGGAAGTATTTATCTACTACATTTCTTTAAATAGTCCTGACGCATCTCTTGCGGTACCATACTGCCCCCTGTAGCCCACACAAGATGTGTTGCTTGCTCCATCTTATCCAGTAAATGATGCTTCTGTAAAAAGTCTCGGCCGTTTGTCATTAATTGAATGGGCCCAAACATTCCTGCATGTGCAGATGGCTCTAAAAATAACCCTTCACTGTCCATCGCTAAAGCAAGCGATGTCAACAATTCTTCATCTTGCACTGTATAACAGCCGCTAATATATGTTTCCATCACTTTCCCAACGAATTTTGAAGCACGACCTACAGCTAGACCATCCGCTTCTGTTTTATTGTCTAAGCCAATATCCTCTACACTGATTTCGTCGTGTAACCCTGTCATTAACCCAATGGTCATACAAGGGGATGCCGTTGGTTCAGCAAAGAAAATATAGACGTGCTGACCAAACATTTCCCGTAAACCATAGGCAACCCCACCTGGTCCACCACCGACACCACACGGTAAATAAACGAACAATGGATGCTCGGCATCGACTGGAACGTTTGTCTTCTCTAATTGGACTTTTAAACGTTTCGCTGCTACTGCATAGCCGGCAAATAAATCTTTGGAATTTTCATCATCAATAAAGTGGCACATTGGATTTTGCGCAGCTTCCCGCCTTCCCTGCTCTACTGCGACACTATAATCCGCTTCATATTCTATGACCGTTGCCCCTTTTTCTCTTAACATTGCTTTCTTCCATTGTTTTGCGTCACTGGACATATGTACAACGACATTGAAACCTAATTTTTTGCCCATAATGCCGATACTGAGCCCTAAGTTACCTGTAGAACCTACTGCTATTGTATAGTGCTGGAAAAATGTACGGAGTTCCTCTGTGGCCAACACTGCATAATCATCTTCTTTTGTTAACTTACCATTCGCAAGTGCCAGGCGCTCAGCATGTTTTAATACTTCATAAATGCCACCGCGCGCTTTGATAGAACCTGAGATTGGCAGTTCGTGATCACCTTTTAATAAGAGTTGACCAGGAATGGATAGATGAAAGTGTTTTTCGAGCGCTGCCTTCATGCCGTTCATTCGGTGAACGGCAGATTCAATAAAGCCATTGCTTTCCTGCAGTTCAGGAAACGCCACTCTTAAATAGGAAGAAAAGCGTTGGAGCGTTTCTTCCGCATCCTCCACTTCCTCCATTGAAAAAGATGTTGAACTTGCCTTTTCCATCCATTTTGTATTTTCCCAAAATACAGTTTCCCTCTTTTTTATGTTTAAAAGCTTCGGAAATAGCTGAAATAATTCGTCTTTTCGTTTATTTTCCATCTGCTGTATCCTCCATTTTTTGTGCTAAAATTGCTCGTTCACAAATTTGTCGAAATTTCATTTCAAACAACATATTGTTTTCTTTCGTTCTTTTTTTCGGTCCTTTGGTTCGTCCCCCTGCGCGTCTAATCTTTTGACCAACATGACGCATATCGAGCAAACGTTCGATATTTTCATTAGACATTTCCCTGCCATTTTGATCAATGGGATACCCACCACGGGCTAAAACCATAGCGGCTAAACCATAATCCTGTGTAATGACAATATCGTGTTTTGAAAGCGCATTCACTAGCGTAAAATCAACCGAATCTGGACCCTTCGGCACAATTATTGTTATTACATTTTCACGTTCAATACGATGTGATGTATCGCAAAATAAGATTGTTTCAATCTCAAACTCAGATGATATAGATAGCGCCAAATCCACGACTGGACAGGCATCAGCGTCAATTAATACCTTAACAATAAAGCATCATTCCTTTCTCATAATTAGATGAATCAAGCACTCTGATATTATTTTAATATATCTTTTTCTAAGCTCCGATTGCTCATTTTTTCACAAAGTCAAAAAGTATTTTATTGAATAGTGTGACAAATAGATATACGATACACCTATCAATCATTTGGAGGTTTTCATTATGACAACAACAACTGTAAGTAACGATCAATTGGCAAAAGAATATGTTGATGGCGTGTTTGAGCAACTGAAACAACAAAACAGTCATCAAGCGGAGTTTTTACAAGCAGCTGAAGAGATTTTCATTTCATTAGTGCCTGTATTTGCACAACACCCTGAATATATTAAAGCAAATATTCTTTCACGTATCGTTGAGCCTGATCGCATTATTTCTTTCCGTGTAGCATGGCAAGATGATAACAACCAAGTGCAAGTAAATCGTGGATATCGAGTACAGTACAGCAACGTAATGGGGCCTTACAAAGGCGGACTTCGCTTCCACCCTTCCGTAAATGAATCCATTATTAAGTTTTTAGGCTTTGAACAAATTTTTAAAAACGCTTTAACTGGTCAACCAATCGGTGGTGGTAAAGGTGGATCTAACTTTAATCCTAAAGGTAAATCCGATTCAGAAATCATGCGTTTCTGCCAAGCATTCATGACTGAATTATACCGTCATATTGGTCCAGATGTCGATGTTCCTGCTGGTGATATCGGTGTAGGTGCTCGTGAAGTAGGTTATCTATGGGGTCAATATAAGCGTTTAACAAAAGCAAACGAATCAGGTGTGCTCACAGGTAAAACACCTGGCTACGGTGGTTCATTAGCTCGTAAAGAAGCAACAGGTTACGGTACAGTATACTTTGTTGAAGAAATGTTAAAAGACGTAAATGACTCATTTGAAGGTAAAACAGTGGTCGTTTCGGGTTCTGGAAATGTTTCTACTTATGCAATCGAAAAATCGCAAGCTTACGGTGCAAAAGTCGTTGCTTGTTCTGACTCTTCAGGCTACATTTATGATCCAGAAGGTTTAGACCTGGATGCAATTAAAGAAATTAAAGAAGTAAAAGGCGACCGTATTTCAACTTACGTAGAATACCGTCCAAATGCTACATTTACAGAAGGTTGTACAGGTATTTGGTCGATTCCATGTGATATTGCACTGCCTTGTGCAACACAAAACGAAATCAACGGCGACGCTGCTCGTACATTAATTTCAAATGGTGTAAAAGCAATTGGTGAAGGTGCCAACATGCCATCTGACCTGGAAGCCATTAATGAATTTTTAAATGCTGGCGTATTATTCGGACCTGCAAAAGCAGCAAATGCTGGCGGTGTAGCTGTATCTGCACTAGAGATGGCACAAGATTCAAGCCGTGTATTCTGGTCATTTGAAGAAGTAGATGCGAAGTTACACCAAATTATGAAAAATATTTATGCCGATAGTAAAGCCGCTGCAGAAAAATATGGCTACCCAGGGAACTTAGTTGTTGGGGCTAATATCGCTGGCTTTGTAAAAGTTGCGGACGGCATGCTAGCTGAAGGTATCTATTAAAAAGTTTATTCGGTCTTTCTAACATCTAGTAACTAGAATGAGCGATTAAAATTTTTGAATTTTCTTATTTCCTTATAAGATGATAACGAATATTCGTTATCATCTTATTTTTTTGTTGAAAAGAGTTTAATAAATAAGCATAACAAAGATTAAAACGAACATTTTTTATATTAAAGATTTAAAATATTCGTGTTACAATAATAAGGTACTATAAAATATTGGAGGGTTTTTTGTGGAATTATTGTATACAGGTAAAACGAAAAATGTATTTAAATTAGAAGATGGTCATTACCTATTGAAATTTAAAGATGATGTAACTGGTGAAAATGGCGTTTTTGATCCTGGCGCAAATACTGTTGGTTTAACAATTGACGGTGCCGGCCTAGCAGGTCTTCGCCTCACTTCTTATTTCTACTCAAAACTAAATGAACAAGGTGTCCCTACGCACTACGTAGATGCAAACTTCGACGATGCTACAATGACGGTTAAGCCTGCAACGGTATTTGGTAAAGGCTTAGAAGTTATTTGCCGCTTTAAAGCAGTCGGTTCTTTCCTACGTCGCTATGGCGCTTACGTTCAAGAAGGACAACCTTTAGATTCTTTCGTAGAAGTAACCATTAAAGACGACGACCGTCTAGATCCTCCAATTTCCGAAGATGCTTTAGCGATGTTAAACCTGTTAACACATGAAGAATATGCTATTTTAAAACAACGCACAATTGAAATTTCTCAATTTGTTGCTGCAGAACTTGCCAAAAAAGGCTTAACTCTTTACGATATTAAATTAGAATTTGGCCGTGACGCTCACACGAATGAAATATTATTAATTGATGAAATTTCAGGCGGCAATATGCGTGCTTATAAAGGCGAACAATACATTGAGCCATTAGAACTTGAAAAAATTATGTTAGCTGACTAATAATTATCCCTTTCTAGGTATTGAATTGCCTAGAAAGGGTTTTTTGTTCTGATGTAGCCTTTTTAAGCTAAGAAATAAACCACTTCTTTATATTCCTATTAATTTCCTGTAGACGATAAGCATATTTATCACTTATGCTCAAAAAAGTCTGTTTAGATAATGTATCAATCTAAACGAATTTTTTTTGAAACTTTTCGTCACTTCACTCGTATAGTGAATGGGAAACAAGTTTATCATCTTAGGAGGTAGTTTAATGGAAAACTATAATGAAACAACACAACAAGAAAGGCCAAAGGTTAATCCGTTTCTGTCTACTTGGATGCATCCAAAGCAAACTGCACGCTACATGATTGATGCTAAATCGATTGGTTATGCAATCCTTGTTATGTCCATCGGATATATCGGTTCATTGCTTACAGGACTAATAGACAGTAATTTTTTGCTCGACGTATCCCCTTGGATTATCATGCTAATTTGTGTTATTTTAGCGCCGATTGCAGCAATTGTAGGAACAGCTTTCTCAAGTCTTATTTTTTGGGTATTTGGTAAATTATTCAAAGGTACTGCAACGTATTCCCAAATGTTTAAAGCATTTAGCTTAACGGCTGTACCATTTATTGCTGTCATTCCGTTCTATGTAATTTGGTTATTCACATCGCCTGAATCGTTAATGGATACGAACTTTATCGGTTCTGCCCCATGGATTTTTTGGCCAACTTTAATCGTAACAGCGGTTACGAGTGTTTGGTCATTTGTCACTTCAGTAGCCGTTGTAGCGGAAGCACATCAAATTTCCAATTGGAAAGCATTCTTCACTATTTTTATTCCTTCAGTAATTATCGGCATCGTAGTCTTTGTGCTTATTATTATTGTCATAATTGGCATAGTCGGCATTAGCATGATGTAAAAAAACTCCCCTCTCAAGCGAGAGCGGGAGATTTTTTTGACTTTAAACAGAAAGCATTGTTTGTTGTTGGAATAACTCTGATACTCCAGAGGCAACAGCAGCCCCACTCACAGCGCGCGAAACAATTTCAACGACACGCTCATCTAATGATTTGGGCACAATATATTCCTCCGTTAATTCTTCATCACTAACAAGTGAAGCAATCGCTTCTACCGCTGCTAGCTTCATATCTTCATTAATATCGGTTGCGCGTACATCTAAAGCCCCGCGGAAAATCCCTGGGAATGCAAGCACATTGTTAATTTGGTTTGGATAATCTGAACGACCTGTTCCCATAATACGCACACCCCAAGCTTTGGCATTTTCGTACGTAATTTCTGGGTTCGGATTCGCCAGTGCAAAGACCACTGGATTATCATTCATTGACGCAATATGCGCTTCTGTTAATAAATTCGCAACAGACACGCCGATAAAGACATCTGCCCCAACTAGAGCATCTTCTAACGTACCATGAATTTTATTTGGATTTGTTAAATGAGCCACTGCTTCTTTAATTGGATTCATGCCTTCTGGGCGACCTTCATAAATGATTCCTTTTGTATCACACATATAAATATTTTTATAGCCCATTTGCACAAGAATACGTAAAATGGCAATACCCGCAGCACCCGCACCATTAATCACAACTTTCATTGTAGCTACATCTTTTTTGACAATTCGATTGGCATTAATCATGCCCGCTCCGACAACAATTGCCGTACCATGCTGGTCATCATGAAAGACAGGAATATCACATTCTTGACGTAGGCGGTCTTCAATTTCAAAGCAACGTGGTGCAGAAATATCCTCTAGATTAACGGCACCAAATGTTGGCGCAAGCGCCTTCACAATGCTGACGATTTCATCCGTACTTTTCGTATCTAAACATATTGGAAAAGCGTCAACATTGGCAAAACGCTTTAATAAAATGGCCTTCCCTTCCATCACTGGCAATGCAGCTTTTGGCCCGATATCACCTAGCCCTAACACAGCTGTACCATCAGACACGATCGCAACCATATTGCCTTTCATTGTATAGTCATAGACAAGCGATGGATTTTTTTCAATTTCAATACATGGTGCCGCTACACCTGGTGAATAGGCAAGGCTAAGATCATACGAGTCTTGCACAGGTACCTTTGAAATCACCTCTAATTTCCCACTATAATGCGCATGCATATCTAACGCCTTTTTCATAATATCCATTCAATCCGCCCCTTTTTTAAGTTTTTAATGTATGTCAGAATCATAATACTTTGTGAAATCATAGTCAACACAATTTCCATAAAAAACATTATTTCCTTTGGTACGACAGCATTTTACATCGAAAAATACAAAAAATAGTATTGTTATATATTTCACAATCTATTATTTTGAAATAATAAATAAATCTTTAACTCGATTGTAAAATGCACTTATAACAGCGCTAAGCCTGTTCAACTTTTCACATAGTATTTTTCTGCAGTAAATGAGAAAAATTTCACAAACTTTTGTAAGCGCAACCATTGATATCGCAACCTCAGCCACATTTTCTTCACATTTTTTCACAAACATTTTTATTATTAAACCGAAAATAATTTACGTTTTACCTTTTTCTCGATATTATAGGCTATTTCTTAAAGAGTGTTTTGATAGTGGTTTGGATTTATTTTGAATTTTTTTGAAACTAATACTAGAGGTCATTCGTATAAGCATGAGGGGGTGATGATACTATGGTATTTACATCAAAAAAAGACTTATGGATGGGGATTGTCATTTGGACATTGATCGCCGCATTTATTTGGATTTTTTATCAATCCGCTTTTGTTCAAATGAATATTTTAGGAATAGTTGTCATGATTGTCATGATTTATTTACTGGGCACAGTATGGTTCAAAACTCGATACAAAATCGAAAATAATACACTTCACATATCATACGGATTAATAAAAAAGGCTATTGCTATCCAGGATATCCAATCAATTCGGCAGACAACAAATCCTTTTGTGGCTCCATCACTTTCCATTCATCGGATTGAAATCAATTATGGAACTTATAAAACGATTCAGATTTCCCCAAAAGATATACCGGCAGTTGTAGGTGAGTTGCAAAAAAAGAACCCATACATTCAACTCGATAACTGAATTTATGAAAACGTAAAAAGCTGAACTTTACGTCAAATAAAAAAAGTCCTTCGTGGAAGGACTTTTAGTGTGGAGACAAACGGATTGAAGTAGTCCTGCAGAAAAAACACGCAGTGTATGTCGCAGCCTTTCCACACGCAAGTAGCGGATTACGGAGCATTCGTTTGTAATGGAAATCAGCTGCCGTTAAGTGCTTAGGACTCCTGCATAAATTGCTTTGTAAATGCGGTTATAATATGTTTGGACGACCATTGTTCCCCAGACACCTTTGTAATGGGGTAATCACGACGAAAAATAGCTTTCGTTATTGCTTCCACCGAGTAGCCTTCATGATAGAGCTTATGGATTTCCCCTTGCAACTCCTCTAAGTAAGCTATTTTTTCAATTATTTTCGCCCGACCATTCGCTAGAAAACCTGCATGACAGCAATAAATTTTATCAAAATCATAGTGTAATAGCTTCTTTAACGACGCCAAAGTATGTACAATGTTTTCCTCTTCAAGCACAACCTTTGTTTTCGTTTGTATATATAAATCACCGGTAAACATAGCCCCTGTTGCGCGCTGATAAAACGACAAATGGTCCGTTGTATGGCCTGGAGTGGCGATAATATCCCATGTGCCTGTTTTCGTTTCAAGCGTATCCCCAAATGGCTGTGCATGAAATGCAGGTCGCTGGCCCCATAGTACTTGACGGTAAAGCGGATAGTTCCCGTCTGTCGCACAAGCCGTAACGGACTCATGATGAACATAAATAGGGACATCCTTTTGTTGCTGTATCCATGCGGCATTTCCCGAATGATCCTCATGGGCATGCGTTAAGGCAACTTGCTCAACTGGTAGCTTATGAAAAAACGATTGAAACTCCTGTGCTAGTGAGTTAGAGCCTGTATCAATAAGCAAGCCATCCACATAAAAGCTATAAACACTCATGCCAAATCCTTGAGTCGCTACTTTGCCAAGCGCACATTGCACATCCTCATGTTGTTCGATTTCAATACTAGTATCTAATTTATACATACCGCTCCCCCTTCCCCTTTGTACAAAAAGTGTAGCATAAAATGAATGGTGAGTCATTTTTTGGCGTAGACAAAATGCATCGTTGATTTAATCTGTTTAGCTATATTTCGTACATGGATAATGAATGCGATATTCATAAAGCATATTAAAAGTGCGCCAATAAATAGTAAAATCATTTGTTCAACATACATAAGATGCATAAGGAAAGTCCAGCTAGCCAGTACTACAACGACAACCCACTTGTATTTTTTCATAAAATCAGTCGTTGTCACGCGTAAATGATTTCGTTGCTCCATGGCCAATAGGATATGGCCAAATTGCAAAAGAATCAATAAATCAATGATCCCTGTAAATATTAACAGCCAGTAACTAATGAGCGTATGTGCTGACACAAGTGACACCATGACAAGCACTAGCGCGATTACAATGAAGCGCTTCGCCAACGTTTTACCGTCAAAATAAGATAAGCTCTTTAACAAAGCACCGTAACTCAGCAATTGCTGTAAATAAGGCGCATAAGGAAACATGTTCAACAAAATTAATTTTAAAAAAAGTGCGATAGTTAGCCACTTCAATAGTTTTAACTGTCGCTGTTTTTCATGTCTTTCAATCATGTGGCAAGCTCCCCTCTGTTATTTTATCGATATCAAATGGAGCTTCCCGAAGAATCCATATTGGCAATACCCCTTCTGGCCCGCTTATCCCTACCATCTTTTGAAGATCTAAAGCGACTGCCTTACTTTGGAGTGAAATGGATATTAGCTGATCTTGTTTAACCGTAATAGGGAAATCTTCTGTCGTGTATGTCTTACCATTTACGTCTATTTCTTTGAATTCGATGCTTCCTTGCAAAATTTCAGGAATAAACACTTCGTCAAATACTGCATCCTGCATCATTCGAAACATCGCTGTTTGATTCCCATTATTCGAGCCAGAGGAAGACACAAAACTATAAGCTACTTCATCAGCTGGACGGTCAAAGTCCAATTGTAAATTTGTGGACAGCTTGTCACCATCATCTAATACAAGATAGATGGTATCACTGTTTATTAATTTTTGCATTTCGTCTTTATTGCCACTAAAATAGGCTGAACGCATTAACTGGTAGCGCCCTTGTTCTGTGACATCTGCTGGATAATAAAACAGAGATTGCTCCTGAGCTGGCTGTTCATAGTAGCGCGCGAATAAAGTTACTTCTCCTGCCTGTAAATAGTGCACAGCACGGTGATCGTTTTTATTTGTCACATAGTGAATAGTCAAGTCATGCCTTTCATTACCGCTGTAAAAATCATATGCAAGTGGCACTGTAATTGGCTGCGCTAATTGATTTTGCAAATAAAATGCACTATTGCCAAACAGCAATAGCACAATAAACCCTAGTGTCAGCACAAATTTCTTATCTGCCCCTCGTCGAATGGCTGTTGTCACCACAAATGCTGTTAACAGTGATAAGCCAATAGCACAAAGCCAGTAGAATGTTGGGGCAACCTTTACTATGCCTTGCTGAAAGGTTGCAAGTTGGAATACCTTTTCTTGACCGGTAATGAAATAGACCGCTCCTACTGCCATCATTTTCGGCACGATGCTCACCCCCTTTCTCTATTAAACTATAAAATAGCAAAATTAGCTTTCTTTACAAAAAAATTGTCCGCCTATACGTAAATAAAAAACGCCCACTAATGTGAGCGTTTCTACCCTACCTATTCATTTGTCCCTGTTTCCACATCATATGCTGTGATCCAATCACTGAAGCTACCCGTATAGAGCTGGATATTTTCGTAACCTTCGTCGGCCAGCACCGCATAGAGCGGAGACGCTGTAACACCGCTACCGCAATAGACGACAACATGCTCATCACGCGCAACTTTGGCACGTAGCGCATCATTTGCTCGTAATGATCCTTCAACTTTTAATTGCTCCCAATCAAAGTTTTTAGCTGTCGGAATATGCCCCGCTACTTTATCGAGCGGTTCAACCTCACCACGGTAACGAGCAGCTGCACGAGCATCTAACAATGTTGCAGCCTGTTCACCATCTACAATCGCTTTTACTGCTTCACGCGGCGCATAGAGATGATCCTGCCAATGAAAGTCAATTGTTGTTGGCGCATATGTCACAATATCCTTTGTGAACGTCACTTTTTGTTCCAGTGCAGGTGCTCCACCATTGACAATGACAACATTCGGGAAGCCTGCATACGTTAACATCCACCAAGCTCTTGGTGCAAAGGGGGATGCCCCTTGATCGTATACGACAATTTGATCTTCATAACGCAAGCCTAAATCTTGAAAAACAGATGTGAGCTTTTCCTTACTTGGCATTGGATGACGGCCATTTTCGCTTTCCATATCCGATAAATGCTGCTCTAAATCCATATACACCGCACCTGGAGCATGACCATCATTAAATGCTTGTTTGCCCGCCTCTTTGTTTTGCAAATCATAGCGAGCATCTACGAAACGGACTTCTTCCACTTGGATTTCATCAACTGTTTTGAATACTTTTCCCATGTCTATCACCTCATGCATATTGTAATTGTGCGTAAATGGATTTCCACGATGCAAGTCGACTTTCTTCTTGTAATACAAGTCGTTCAGTAGCGATTTGCTCTAATGCCTGATGGTAAATATGCAGACGTAATCTTTCAGCTTCTTCACCGATAAACGCAATGGCCCAAGTCATTAACGATACTTTTTGTCCATCTAAATAGTTTTGGGCATCTGGTTTTGTTAATCCCTCTAACGCATCACTTAGTTTCATTTTTTCATTTTTCTCAAAGAACGCTTTTTGATTGCGGAAATGAGATTTCACACTTGCATATTTGGAAATATCGGCAAATGGACCTTCAAATGCTAATAAATCGGGTTCTGATGATTCAAATGCTAAGAACGAGAAGCTACGGTTCATTTCTTTTAATTCGCGGACTTCATCTTTAAAGCGCTGTTGCATTTTCTTAGCAATAAATTGTGCTAGTCGGAAGTTGGTCACGCGCATTTCTTGTGTAAAGTCAAAACGTAAGCTTTGTAACACTTCTTTTAATGCATGTTCTAATGCTTGCTGTGCAGGCATAGCAGCAAAAGTAGACGGATTATAGCCTTCTTTAAAGAATTCAGGGTAGCGATAATACACACGCTGTAAGACGTAATACAGTAATTCATCTAGCTCTTGCTTTGTCTCACTTTCCATCATACTTGTATTTAACACATTAAATTTAGATTGAATGTGCTGTTCAAGCGTTGTTAGCTCGGCTAAACGTTCATCTTTACGTTTTAAGTTTTCTTCTGTTTGCGCGATTAAATCACCTAAACGTTGCTCTGTTTTATCAACCTCTTCAGCAAGTGCCTGCACCGCTAATGCACTTAATTCCTCATTTAAAAATGTATGGAATGCATCTTCAAACGGTGGCATACCCGATGCAAATGATCCACCTTCTACTTTTTCTTTTAACGCCATTAAGCTTGAGACGCCGTATAGACGTGGGAAGCGAATGCCGAAGCGTTGTAATTCTGAACGAACATAGCCTTTGACATCTTCTTGCTCCTCTGCTGTTGTTGCTAAATCGATCGCGTTGACGATAAAGAACATTTTATCCAGTTCAAACGCATCTTTGACACGACCTAATTGGATTAAAAACTCACGGTCCGCTTTGGCAAACGCATGATTATAATACGTAATAAATAAAATGGCATCTGCATTTCGAATATATTCAAATGCTACCCCCGTATGACGGGCATTGATTGAATCTGCTCCCGGTGTATCAACAAGCGTTACACCCATACGTGTTAGCGGACTATCATAGTAGAAGTCAATATTATCGACGAAGCATGATTTATTTTCTTGTGCAACAAATTTTTCAAATTCTTCACGCGCTACTCGTAGCACTTGACCAAGTTCCGATTTAAATGTTGGATAGCCTTCTTTGTATGCACGAATAAATGATTTATGCACATTTAAGCGTTCATCTGTAAGCTGTACAGCCAATCCTTCATCTGCGCGACTAAATGCCTCTTCCAACGACGCAACACTTAAGCCAATTGCCGCGTAAGAACCTTGGATGTCCTCAAGCATTTGCGCAGCTGTTTTTAACTGCACATCAGCTGTTTCATGAGGATGCTCTGGTGTTACGGGACGAATTTTATTAATGGCCGCTGTTGTTGGGTTCGGTGATACTGGTAGCACTTTTGCACCCATTAATGCATTTGAGAAAGACGATTTCCCCGCACTAAACGCACCGAATAACGCAATAGTAAAATCTTTTTTCTGTAATCGCTCTACTTTATTTTCCAAATAACTCGCTACTTCAGCAAAGCCCTGTACATCTTTTACTGCATTCGCTGTATGCAATGCGCGCTGAATAACGCCATCTACAGGTAAGTTCGATGCACTAACTGCTTGCTGTGCTTCCTCTTGCTGTACCATTTCTTCTTTTGGCTTTAACATCGATTCATCAAATAATCGAATATCCGCTAAGTCTTGCTCAAATGCTTTATCCCAAAGTGTCAGTTGAGCATTTGCTTCTTTACGAATTTCATTGCTTGCTTGGTGCATCACACTTGCACTGTATTGTTGATAGCCTTCAATTTCAAGTACAGCTTGAATAGCATCTACTTTGTCCTGCATGCCAGCCATTTTCAACTTCGATGGTGCAGCCGTTTCGCTTGCCACTGCTTGTAATGTGGATGCTTGAGCATCTTTCCACACATCTGTTTCTTGAATATAAAATCGTTTTGTTGCCTCCGCGACACGGTTAGCAAAATTCAGCACCGCATCCCCTGTTAATAGTGCGCCTGCTTGGACTTGCTGTTCAATTAGTGAAAATGGAAGCTCAAACACATAGTTATCTACAGCTGTAGCGCGTTCTTCACTTAAAGCACCGACATCTTTTAATGCCTTTTTCATGAGCCCTTTTAAGTGACCTGTAATTTGTGCATGGACAACGGTTTGATAGGCATTATACGCATCTTCTTTTCGACGATTGCGCTCTTCTTCCGTTTTTTTCTTGGCAGTAAATAATCCACCGACTTTAAATCCTTCTTGCTTACTTTCTAAGTAAAGTCGTAGTTTATCTCGCACATCTGCTGGCATAATGGCCGCATTGGCAAGTAATTCTTTGCGTTCTTCTTCAAATGTTTCATTCCAAGCTTCCACTGAGAATAATTCTACTTGACGGCTTAATTTATTGTATTGCTCTAAAATATCTTGATGGTGTGCCCAATCATCGGCACTTAAAATATCCTCGTCGATTGCTAAACGGTCTTGCTTTTCTTCCATTAAGTAATTGTCATGCTCGCTTTGCAAGAGACGAAGTGTATTCGTTGCTGTTTGTACAAGCTGATCTTGCCAGTCGTTCATACTATCCATAACAATTTTTTTCACTGCTTCAAAATCATTATTTGGATGATCTGGCTCTCTTAAAGAAGTGAAAAACACGCCTTTTGGTTCAACACCCCATGCAGAAAACGAATTGTGGACCGTTGCTTTAAAGTCTTCAAAGCTTAATTCATTTTCCTTATGTTTATCAATCATATTAACGATTAAATAAACATTTGGATTGTATTTCATCAATTGTTTTGTAAATTGAAAGTTTAATTCAGATTGAACATGATTATAGTCCATTGTATAGAATACAATATCTGCAATATGAAGCGCTGATTCAGTAGACATACGGTGCGCATCATCTGTCGAGTCAACACCTGGTGTATCCATTACCGTTACGCCAAATGGTAAAGACGATGCGCTATGGCCGATTTCAATTTGTGATACGAGATCACCATTTTTACTAAGTTCTTTCACTGTTTTAAAATCATAGCCTGCTTCAAACTTTACGGGCTTTTCGTTGTGCATATAGACGATCGCATAATCTTCTTCCGACTTATGGACCTTTACGATATTGGCACTTGTCGGAATCGGACTAGATGCAAGTAAATTCTCTCCAGATAAAGCGTTAATCATACTTGATTTCCCAGCAGAGAAGTGGCCAGCAAAGCCGATGACATACTCTTTTTGTTGTAATTTACGGGCAAATAGTGAAGTCTTATCCATACGCTCTGTATCACCATTATGCTGATATATTATGTATTGTAATGAAGCTTGCTTTAAAAGCCCCTCTAGTTGTTGGTCAAATTCTTTCATAAAACGTAAACCCCTTTACCCTTTTAATTATTCACAATTAGTATTCTACCTTATTAGATATGCAAAGTATAACACTAATTTACTTTGAAAAGCATATATATCAAGGTTTCAGACGTAATAATCGTCAACAAAGTCATGTTTATCCAGTATGTGTTCCCATCATTCTTTTAAAAAATCTACTATATTTCACTTCATAATGGATGCTTAACTAAACTAGTCGTGATTTTTTTCATATTTTAAAAGGTAGAACTACAGTTCAAAAAAGCGATTGAAATAATAATTCCAGCTTCTAGGGGCACAAATAAATAAATGGAGTGATTATGGGAATGGCAAAGCATAAATTTCGTCATCTTATGGAGCATTTAGGTGATGCCGAAGAAAAAGTTAAATGGACACGTATCATTGCTCGTAATGCCCCTGTTGCGACAGCCCCACGTACCATGATTAACAATCAGACCATTTATCCTACAGTAAATAGATATTTTCATATTGTAGAGTCTGATTTGCAATTGACAAATGGGCTAACGCTTTCTGCAAAACTATTTACCGATGATAATGGTGTGAATGGAGAAGATTTTTCCATCGTTTATCCGAATGGTTATGTCAATCTTTTTATTAATGCTGTTATGCAGGAAGGTGGGATTTACTCCGTAACGCAGACTTCCCTTATATTACATGCGAATCATGCAACGATTTTTAGAGGAACTCCCATTATTATTGAATCAATTGGATTTTTTCCAGAGGTGATGTAAAACTTTTGAAAGGAGGTGAACTCGTGGCGCTTTCTATTATTCATCTGAATGTTAACGTCTATTGCACTTCAACAAGATTTTTCAGCATTTTAGCGACCCCTCTGTCCATTACAGATGGTACAACACTTGCTGCAACATCCTTCTTAACTGATAGTGGAAATCCTGCAACTACTTTTCCGATTGTAACAAATGGCTACTACAATCTTTATATAAATGGTGTACTACAAAAGGGCGAAGCTTACTCTGTTTCCGCAACAGAATTAACGTTTAATACGGTGACAGCTTCTATTGCCGCTGGAACCCCTGTCATCATTGAAGCGGTTGAATTATCAACTACTATATAAATAGTAGGAATGTATGGATGCTCTCACAAATCACAGCATTTTGTTGAGCATCCATACAATCGTTACTTATCCTATTTGCTGTCTTAACGTATCAATTTTCTTAGCAAAGTCCAGTGCATGTGGACCATCGCCATGAATACATAGTGTTTGAGCAGAAAGATGAATTTTCTTTTGTTGTACAGACATTACTTCATTGGCAGTCAAAATACCTTTAACATGGACAAGCATTTCTTCCTCTGAATGGATTAATGCATCGGGCTCTTCGCGGCTTACTAATGTGCCATCTTCATTGTAACGACGGTCAGAAAAAACTTCCTCAAAGACAAGTAAGCCCTTTGCCTTTGCAATATTCACCATTTCACTACCAGCTAAACAATATAAAACGTATGCTGGATTTAAATCATAAACAGCATTGACAACAGCTGTTGCTTTTTCAATATTATTTGCACTTTGATTGTACAGTGCGCCATGTGGCTTCACATGATGAAGCACGCCCTTTTCCACAGCAACAAATGCTTGCAAAGCGCCTACTTGATAGACGATCATATTATAAATTTCTTGTGCACTAACATCCATATTGCGCCGGCCAAACCCTTCCAAATCAGGATAGCCAGGATGTGCGCCAATCCGTACATTTTTACGTATAGCATTTCGGACCGTGTTATGCATGATGGTATGATTCCCTGCATGATAACCACAAGCAATATTAATTGACGTCACATAGTTTAAAATTTCTTCATCGTTTTTTAGTGCGAGAGCATCCCCGCTTTCACCCATATCGCAATTAATATCAATCGGCATAGTCATTCCTCCATTAAAGCAAATTTTATTGTGTTAAACATGCGCAATTGAGCAACTTTATGCAAATCATCTTCATGTATGGTTGCAATAATTGGATAACCACCGACTGTTTGGGCATCTGCCATTAAAACAATAGGTTCACCGTTTTGTGGCACTTGTATTGTCCCATATTGGGTCGCTTCTGATAGAATATCTTTCCTGTTTTCCATATGTAAGACACTACCCTTAAAATAATAGCCCATACGATTTCCCCCAGTAAATTGATACGGACTAGTTAAAAATTGGTGCTTGCTGTCGTCTGTAAATAATTCAAAATGAGGACCTTTAAAAATTCTTACTGTAAGCGCCGTTTGAAATAACGGGCGATAAGGTGCATAAAGCCCTCTTGTATAGGGTAGCGGCTCTATAGGCTGTCCATATAACATAGAGCCAACATTTAGTGCATGTCCTGCAATTGGCAAGCATGACTTACTGCCAAGTATGGATTCTGTATGGAATCCTCCTTGAGGCGTAAGATAGACAATTGAGCCATCTTTTACACTTTTGATGGATAAAATATCTCCCGCTACTAATTGAAAGGTTTTCCACATTTCTATCGGGCTACCA
Source organism: Lysinibacillus sp. 38-6 (assembly GCF_046245175.1). Classification (GTDB taxonomy): domain Bacteria; phylum Bacillota; class Bacilli; order Bacillales_A; family Planococcaceae; genus Lysinibacillus. The sequence continues at coordinate 638,812 of NZ_CP176417.1, read as the reverse complement.
TTTACTAAACAAAGACAAGTCGCACCAGTTAATACATATGTGGCCTCCTTTAAAGCTTGAAATTCAAAGCCCCCTATAAACATTTCAAATGACGTTTGGTTTTGTGCATTATTTAATATTTGATGGGCTAGTTGAAAGGAAACTTTGTCCATTGGCCCTGAAAGAGGAATACCAAAGGCACGATAGCCGAATCTTCCTTGGTCTTGCAGGCTACCATATACACCTTGTTTTTTTATTATAAGAAGTGGCTTCAATGGCTACACTCCTTTACTTTTTAATTCTAAAAACGTTTGTTTTGTAATTTCGTAAAATTGTACTTGATCTCCAAGCGAAAAGATAAACGGATCTTGCCGATGAATATCAAATAAATTGACTGGCGTCTTACCGAGTATATTCCATCCTCCTGGAGAATCGAGTGGATATATGCCCGTTTGTCCCCCTCCAATACCTACTGAGCTTGCAGAGACAAACGGGCGTGGTTTCGCTAATCTCGGTACAAATAATCGGCTATCTAAATCACCTAAGTACGGAAAACCTGGTAAAAAACCGATTAAATAGACACTATATACTTTCGCCATATGCATTTTTTTTATCTCTTCAAACGATAAACCCGTATAGTCGATGACACGTTGCATGTCCAAAGCAAATTCCTCATCATAGCAAATTGGAATATGCAATTGCCGACTCGTTTCTTCATCTAAAGCGTTACTTTGCATGACTAGCCATTGTTCTTGTAAAAAGTCTACATCTATTTTGTGTTGTACATATGCGGTAACTGTATGATAGCTAGCAACGCTTTCAATAAGGTTGGACTGTAAAGTTTTTTTCAGAAACCGATTAAACTTTTGAACAATATGAAAGTTTTCTTGTGAGATTACTTCATTAAATGCAAAACGAATTGTGTTGTGGCTAATCCACATCGTCTGTGGAAACTTAATGATTGGCTTCACGAATGGTTTCCTCGAGACAAAGCTTAATGCCCTTTAGTAAATCTTGCATATTCCAACCTGGTATTTTGCCATGCTGAATCGCCAATTCAAAAGATGCAGGAATATGAATAAAGCCAGCCAGAATACCTGTATGTTGCTTCGCGTAAACGAGCCCTTCATACATAATATTATTGCATAAGTAAGTACCGGCAGTATTTGAAATTTCTGCAGGATAGCCTTCTTTATTTAATCGCTCTACCATACGGCGAATCGGTAAATTTGTTAGATAGGCATCTTCCCCATCAGCAGCAATACTTTCATCGACAGGTGTATAGCCATTGTTATCTGGCTCTCCATCTTTGACATTAATGGCAATGCGCTCTGGTGTTATTTTATAGCGCCCTCCCGCTAACCCTAAGGACAAAATGATTGCTGGCTGTATTTCTGTAATATATTGTTTCAACTGTTGCGCAGATTGCTGAAAATCAACGGATAGCGTACGTCCTACAATTTCGTAGCCATCCATACTAGTGCCATGTAAAGTTTCAACAATTTGCATCGTTGGATTTATTTTATAGTCTAAAAACGGTTCAAATCCTGTTAATAATATTTTTGTCATGTTTTTCACCTAAATTTCTATTAGACGTTGCTTAGAACGACCTTTTAATTTTGTTTTGTTGAACAGCTATTTTCTTTTCAATTTTAACAAACAACTGCTACAAATGCTCTTGATTCTATGAAATAATGTTATTTTTCAAAATTTTCTTCTTATCTAGTAAACTATCAAATTGAAGCCCTAAATTGCAAAATGGCATAAATTAAAGAGTAAAAACCATTAAATGAATAATTACTTTCCCTATTTAATTACTATCCAAATACATTGTAGAAGGCTGAAATACAACATTAATATTTTTTAACTCGTATTTCACTTTTTCTGTTAGTTTAAGCCCCATTTCATTATGTTGCTTTTCTAAATTTTCACCTCCAACAATTAAGGTATCAGAATCCCAATTTATCCAAACACCATAATCACTAATCCATGATCTTAGCTGTATCTTTAAAGAATGAGAAATTTCCATTTTATCGATATCCAAATTAAAGCCACAAACCTTACACCATAACGGATCAGAACCTATATCTGCTTCCACTTTTATTTGCACTAGTTCCTTACAATTACATAATGAACACATAAATAACTCCACTCCCAAAAATTTTCCTTTAATAATATAAAATCAAAAAAAGAGTATGACGCAGGTCATACTCTTTAGGCGAATATTCATGTAAATTTAAAAAACTGTTAAAACAGGAGCACTAACGAAAGCGTTATTATTTTAAATGGGCAGTCGCCTGTTTCATGACGTATTTCCCCACTCCAATATAAATAGCCACCGTTGCTCCGATCAATACGAATGCCATTGCTGACCGCTCCTTTTCTTCTTATTTAGTAAGCTACAGCAAGGTATGCAGTAGCATGAAATCGTTGATTTTGAAAATCATTCTCATTAATATAATATAAATTTCGCGTTATTTCGTCAAGACATACTTTCATCTTACCCTTTTAACATGGTAAGATGTAGAAAAGTCGGAAAAAGGATGCGGTAATGATGAGTAATTCGAAGTACTTTCAAACTATTTTAAACGGGACAATCCATGCATTAAAAACGATTATCCCTATGGATATCCAAGTAAAAGCGCCAAGTATGATTTCGGAACCCTTTCAACAACAACAAATGGGTGTATTAATTGGACTTATTGGCGATGTTAAGGGACGTGTCATTATAGATTCCTCTCCTGACATCTTTAGCGGTATCGGCAGTTCCATGTTCGGCATGCCACTGGAAGGAGAAATGTTAGAATCTTTTACAGGCGAATTTGGCAACATGATCGCAGGTAATCTATGTACAGCGGTAGGACAAGAAAGCTTAGAAATAGATATTACTCCGCCAACCGTTATGGTGGGCAATACGAAATTATACGGCTTTGAAAAAGCGTTTGTACTACCCGTTACTATACCAGAAGTCGGCGCGCTAACGGTATTACTAACGATTGAGGAAGAAGTAATAACAGCGTAATCTTGACTCTTTCAAACTATACAATTTATGCAAAGATAGCTAGTATTTATGAATACGAAAAATCGTTATTCGCACAAAAAGGAGCTGACTAAAATGGAGTCAACTCCTTTTTTATTTCACATTTTTTTCACACAATCCCCTCGGTTGTGTGATTTTTTTCACATCAAAAGCACTTGAATTTTAATATCATGACTTTAAGAAAGCTACAATGACAGCGTAGGAGGGAGTAAAAAATGGCTAACAAAAAGAAATCAGAAGATAATCTAAAAGGTTCACTATATGGAGTTTTCGGTATCGGCTTTATTATTATTTTAATTTGGATTTACTGCTTCAATTTATTCATTGGACGTTTTTAGTTTTATAGAAAAAAGAACTATTTCATCAACAAAAAATAAGAAATACTACAGAGGAAGGACGACAGAAATATGCACATACATAAATACGAGAAATACTGGCTTGTATTTGGTGTAGCGACTTTAGTTGCATTTCTTATTATTCTGGGTATCGGTGCATTCCATCAAGGTTCGCATCCAAACAGTAATAAGAAAACCATCGATTACGAAAAAGTAAAAGAAATTGCACCATTTACTAATCCAGGTGTACACAAAGTTGAAGGGAAGGATTGGGACTACGAGGTCGTTATTTTAGCATCCGCATTCTATTACAATCCCCCTGAAATTGAAGTTCCGCTAGGGGCTAAAGTGAAATTTATCGCTACAAGTGAGGATGTTATTCATGGGTTTGAAATTGCCGGTACAAATATCAATATGATGCTTGAACCCGGTTATATTTCAGAATATGTAGCGGAAATCAACCAAGTTGGTGAATTTTTAATAGTATGTAATGAATACTGCGGTACAGGACATACGCTTATGCATTCTAGGCTAAAGGTGGTGGATCCAAATGACTCTAAATAATAATTTGGCTAGGGTAGATCGTCGCGATGCAAAACTAGCACTTGCCCATGTCTATGTGGCATTTATCGCCCTCTTATTAGGTGGTCTTGCAGGCTTATTACAAGTATTTGTACGTTCAGGACAATTTACCTTACCAGCCGGAATAGGCTATTATCAAGTATTAACCGTTCATGGTGTTTTACTCGGACTTATTTTGACAACGTTCTTTATATTCGGTTTCCAAATCGCAAGTGTTAGTCGTACATCTGGTACATTTACAGATAAGCAACGATTACTCGGTTGGGTTGGTTTTTGGTTCATGACGATCGGTACAGTTGCTGCTGCAGTGATGGTGCTATTAAATAAAGCAACTGTTCTTTATACTTTTTACGCGCCACTACAAGCTCACTGGATTTTTTATCTTGGGCTAACGCTAGTTGTAGTCGGCTCTTGGATTGGTGCGGCAGGACAAATTTTACGCTATGCACAATGGCGCAAAGAACATAAAGGCCAAACTTCACCGCTTTTATCGTTTATGGTTGTAGTCAATAATTTACTTTGGTTCGTGGCGTCTTTAGGTGTAGCAGTTTCCGTATTAACCCAATTATTACCTTGGTCACTTGGACTTATTGAACGTGTGGATGTATTACTTTCTCGTACATTGTTCTGGTATTTCGGTCACGCACTCGTATACTTCTGGTTATTGCCTGCTTATATGGTATGGTATGTAGTCATTCCAAAAGTTATCGGCGGGAAAGTTTTCTCTGACTCATTAGCTCGCTTATCATTCATGCTGTTTTTAATCTTCTCTGTACCGGTTGGTTTACATCACCAATTAACAGAGCCTGGTATTGATACAACATGGAAATTTATACAAGTTATTTTAACAATGGCGGTTGTCGTGCCTTCCTTAATGACCGCATTCTCCCTATTTGCAACGTTTGAATTACGTGGACGCGAACTTGGCGGTAAAGGGCTTTTTGGCTGGTTTAAAAAATTACCATGGAAAGATGCGCGCTTTTTAGTGCCATTCATCGGTATGCTAGCGTTTATTCCCGGAGGTGCAGGTGGTATTGTCAATGCCTCTTACCAAATGAACCAACTGATCCATAATACAATTTGGGTTCCTGGACACTTCCATTTAACATTTGCAAGTGCCGTTGTCTTAACCTACTTTGGTGCAGCGTTCTGGTTAATTCCTCATTTAACGGGTCGTACGTTAACGAAGTCGTTAAATTCGCTTGGTATTGTTTCGGGTGTATTATGGGGCGTAGGTATGACCATTATGTCCGCAGCTATGCATATTGCAGGATTGCTTGGTGCTCCTCGTCGTTCTGACTACTCCGAGTATGGCGGTGCTCAGCAGGCGTATGATTGGATTCCATATCAAATTGCGCAAGCTGTCGGTGGAACAATTTTATTTATAGCAATTTTAGTCATTACATTCGTCGTTATCAAATTAGCTTGGTTTGCGCCAAAAGGTGAAGAGGAATTCCCTATTGGTCCAATCCATGAAAGTAGTGGGCCAACACCACCAATTCTTGAAAACTTTAAAGTATGGCTCGTTATTTTAGTAGCGTTAATCATTTTCGCTTACACAATTCCAATCTTCGAAATTATTTCGAATTCACCAGCAGGCTCAAAAGGCTTTAAGCTTTGGTAAAGCAACAAGCGATTTCTCGTTATAGAGAAATTGCTTGTTTTTTATACCTTCTTGCCATTTAAGCCTTCCCCTACTCCTTCATGTAATATCTTGAACGGCTTTTTCAATGCAATGTACTTTCACTCTGTCTGATAGCCACTCGCGAGCATGTTTTGTTCTTTACTTTAATACTCTCCCTTACTTATACCTATTTAATATTTCTGCTGGAATATGACAATAATCATTTGGGAATCTAGCTAATCGATCTTGATGTTCTTCTGCACTTCTCAAATAGTTTGTAAGAGGTAACACTTCAACAACTATAAGCTCATAATCATTTCTCTCACTAATAAAAGCCTGTGCTTCATTTAAGTGTTCTAGCTTTTCACTATATACTCCTGTTCTATATTTCTCGCCAACATCCTGTCCTTGTTTATTCAAACTGTATGGATCAATGATTTCAAATAAATACCCCATTAATTCCCTAATTGTTACAACTGTTGGATCAAATTCTGTTTTTACACATTCGGCGTACCCATCATAATGACCCTCAAGTGTATGACTTGTTCCATTAGCTCTTCCTGCTTCTGTAAACTTAACTCCAGGTAGAGTTTTTATAAAAGCTTGTACTCCCCATAAACATCCACCTGCAAAATATACTACTTCCATATCGACACTCCTCTTTGTTTAAAAAATCCACTCCCAGTAAACTAGCTGAAAAAACAGTATTTACTAAGTCTACTACACGTGCTTCATCTATCATAGAGAGAGTAGAATAGGTCGTGGTCATCGTAAATTGCTGAAAAATCGCCTTTTTTCCAACGATTTAATATTTCTAGATATGTTTGATAATGAGAAAAGACCGCCTTCTCTTCTTCAACGATCTATATCAAGTTGTCAATTCGTTTCGGTGTCATCTCCATTGAACCTTTTTCTACATGTACTTCCCCTTTTAGATGCGCCATATTTAGCAGCACTTCTTGTACTAGTCGCTCATCAAACGTTTTATCTTCAATTTTCCAAACATCAAGCATATCGCCATGAACACCATCTACCCAAGATAAATCCCTAACCTCGGTTGCTGTAGATTCATTTCTTGCATCTTCAACAATGCTTGAATCAACATTTTTATTCATAATCAACATCGCAATTGCACCTAATACTATACCCATCGCAAAACCAACCAATATATAACTTTTTTTCATTTTAGAACCACCTCGTGGGTATTATCTCAAAAATCATTAAACTCCAACAATAGCAATAAATAAAGCCCCCTACTAACGCAGGAGACCTCTTTACTTTCATTACAACCAACTTCAAAAAGACTGTAAAGGATTTCTTGATGCTATAACATTTAGATATTTGTAAATATTATCAAAGAAGATTTGCGCATTCATAAGCCTTTGTTTAGTATTACGATAAATCTGACCTTTAGACAAATTAGTTTTGTCTACCAATATGAACTAACAGTATAATTCCTAGATAACACTCAACACAAACTCCCACTGAAAAGCTGACTTATAGGCTTTTCAGTGGGATTCTCTATTTCATGGAAGTGTTAAAACTTTAAACACGGTATTTTTTTAACAATAACAGAAATTTCTCTTGCTTTAGCTTCATTAAGCTTAGCTGCTTCTTAAGAAGTTATAGACTGTGAACCATTCATCGGGCTACAAACTAGCTATAAATTAAATAAAAAATAGTTAACCAGATTTTTTGACTGACCTTATAATACGAACGTCGCAGGTTAGTTGAATAAGAATAAGTATTATTTTGGAACCTTTTCCTATTTTTTGCGTTGAATTTACATATAGTTAGTTGTGAGTAACAAATAGCCTGAAATGGTAGTATTAGATACAGATACAAATGTATGTTCAGAATCAGAAAAAGCAAAATGAGAAGCAATAATCTTTGAGAATACAGCCATTCTGTTTCGGATGATGTTACCGTTAATAGTTATAACATTTATAAAGGAAGAGGGAAACACTTGAGTAAACGAGTATTAAGTCAACGAAAATCAAAAGAAAAAGAGAATCAACAAATGATGTTGCCTTTACGAATGAATATTCTATTTCTATTAATTTTTATTGTGTTCACTTTACTTATTTTCCGTCTTGGTTATATACAAATAGTTAAGGGTGATTATTACGTTGGCGAAGTAGAAAGTAAAGAGGAAATACAAGTGAATACGAGTGTTCCTAGGGGACGTATTTATGATCGTTATGGGCGTGTCTTAATTGATAATAAACCTGAAAATGCCATTACATACACGAGAATGCCGAAAATAAAAACTAATGAAATACTTACTATTGCAGAACAGTTAGCTGAGTTAATTGATATGCCAATTAACCGTGTGACATTTCGTGATAAGCAAGATTTTTGGATTTTAAAAAATAGCGAAGCAGCAATGAAGAAAGTCAAAACTGAAGAGATGGACATATTCAGATTATCCAAGGAAAACATATCAGAAAAAGAGGTGGATGAAGAGTATAATCGTCGTATGTTAGAACGTATTTCAGAAGAAGAATTAGCACAATTATCACCACAAGATTTAGAAGTGTTGGCGATTTATCGTGAAATGACGTCTGGCTATCTTTTATCGCCACAAATTATTAAAAATGAAAATGTGACTGATAAAGAGTTTGCATTGGTATCTGAACGATTATCAGAGCTACCTGGTGTTAATACTACAACAGACTGGAAGCGTGTACGCCATGTACCTTTGAGTGTTTTAGGTAGAACTACAACACCAAGTAAAGGAATACCAAAAAGTAAGAAAGACTATTATTTAGCACGTGGCTATTCGCGAAATGACCGTGTGGGAGAAAGTTTTTTTGAAGCTCAATACGAAGATCTTTTACAAGGTGAGAAGTCAGTAATAAAAAACGTTACTGATAGAGCAGGTACTATTGTTGAAACGTTAGTGACTGATGAAGGAGAACCAGGCAAAGATTTAGTAACAACACTTGATATTGAACTACAACTAGTGGCAGAACGTATCGTGGAGGATGCTTTATTGAAAATGAAGTCTGGCGGTGCTGGGAGCTTATTAGACCGTGCTTTCTATATCATGATGAATCCTAATACGGGTGAGATTTTATCGGTGGTTGGTAAAAAGGTGGAATATGACGAGGCAGGTAAGATGTATCTAGCGGATTATTCTTACGGGACATTTACGACTGCATATGAGATGGGATCTACAATCAAAGGAGCAACAGTCTTAACAGGTTATCGTGAAGGAGCCATTTCAGTTGGAGATAGACAAGTTGATGAACCGATTGTATTAGGAAGAGGGTTGGTGAAAAAGTCGATTTTTAATCCTGGTGGTAGAATGGTGATGGATGATTTAATGGCTTTAGAACAATCCTCAAACGTTTATATGTTTAAAACGGCCTTGAGCATGGGTGGATTAACATACCATCCATATATGGCGACAGCTTCGTTATTAAAGGATGATACTTTACAGCGTTTACGTAACGGTTATGCACAGTTGGGGTTAGGTGTACCAACAGGGATTGACGTACCTGGAGAAACAAACGGGGTAATAAATAAACCAGATTCGCCGGGTAAAGTACTTGATATTACAATTGGCCAGTTTGATACGTATACACCGCTACAACTAGCACAATACGTTTCAACGATAGCCAATAACGGTTACCGTGTACAACCCAGATTCTTAAAACAAATACGTAAACCTTCAAAAAATGGTACAACATTAGGTCCTTTAATTTCTGAGGTTGAACCGAAAATACTCAATCAAATTGAGAATACACAAACTGAAATTAATCGGGTAAAAGAAGGATTCCGTCGTGTATATTACGGGGCAAAAGGTTCGGCCCGTTCCTATTTTTTTGATACACCATATACAGCAGCTGGTAAAACAGGTACAGCTGAAGTAGTTTACTATGGACCACAGAAAAATCGCTGGAATACAAATACTATTAATTTGGTTCATGTGGGATTTGCGCCATTTGATAAGCCAGAGGTAGCTTATGCTGTAGTAATTCCATGGGCTTCAACTAATTTAAATCCTGGTACTTATTATAATAATATAATCGCTCGTCAGGTACTTGATAAATACTTTGAATTGCAAAATAAATATCAGGCTGAAGGGTTAACAGATAGTCTAGTAGAAGAAAAAATTCGTCAAACAGATACAGAAAAATTAAACGAAGATCAAGAGAAATCATCAATAATTGAATAGTATTTAGAATGCAAAGGAAATACAAAGATGTTTATTAAGAAGAAGAATGGTAATATAGTGTGTGGCTGTCCTATAAGTCCTTAAATGAAGACTACTGAACGAAAATTGACAATTTTTCGTTCAGCTTTTTTTGTTGCATTTTGTATGGATATTAATTATATCTATTATTCCCTACTATAGTGATATTCTACGTTCAATGCGCCAAAACTATCATATGGGAACGTTTTTGGAATTATTTTGTATAATTTATACAACGATAAAATTCTGTTATAGTAACTTAGGGTTTCTAACTTATTCCTCCATATAAATTACAATCAAATTCCATCTCTATGATATGTGAAGAAATAATACCACTTTGCGAGTACTTTCCTCCTACCGCAATTTTATATACAGTATTACCATCAATTAAAGACTCCTCATTGCCTAGTTGTGTCCAACTTCCATTAGCATCCGCAGCTTCCGAAGAAATACCGTAAAATACTGAAAACAGTTGCCTTCCCTTTGATGTATTTTTGTTTAATTGTGTATCAAAAGAACCTTTAAAAATAATGTTCGCTTCTTTGGAACCTATTTTTAACGTTACTGTCTTCGGTACTGATATCGGATTATAACGCTCATTATTTTCTACAACAACAATTGACGCATTAGCTCGCTCCTTTGCTAGCTTTTCAAAGTCTTCTATTTCAATCCAATATTCATCAAGAAAATCTGTTATAGCCTCTTTCACTAAAGTTAAGTTAAGGACATACTGAATATAAGCAGTAAAAAACAAACACCTCATTCAATTGAATGGGGTGTTTTACTCCCTAACTTTTATTTAGGAACGTTTATTAGGTTTGTTTTGTATACGTCATAAATCTTTGTTAAACTAAAGCACTTCGTTAGTTTTCCGTCTCCAATATATGCTTCTAACACCACATTCCGCTTGTTAACTTTATCTACTATATGAAATCCAAATTCTATAAAGATCTTTACCGTCTACCTCAATCTTATCTCTATGCAATGTAACATTTACATTTGTGTATTCCGCCCATTGTGGTATTAGTTCCGTTAAACAATCAATTACCTTTGCATCAGGAGTTGCATAACCGACATTTTCTTCTCTAAAAAAGCGATGTGAGAAATCTTGATACAATGAGTCCGTCCATTCATAAACTTCAAACTGAGAATCAAAAATCCTATTATCTTCTCTATATTGTCCATTTACCCAGTGTATTTCCATAATAATGCCTCCTCCTAATGAATACAGCGTTCAATAACACTATGCCCTATCTTTTTCGGGAAAGCGCCCGATTGTGGAAGATTATAACCATAATTCTTGTTAAACTAAAGCAGCCCGTTAGTTGAGAACTAATTTTACGTATAACTCCTTTATAATTTTTGTATGGTACTATATTATTCCGCTTGTTCTTTCATTAATTTATCAAGTGCTTTACCATAAGCATCTTTGTTTTCCTTACTTAACTCATAAAGTGCGTTTTTCCAATTATCTCCATCCACTCCTGATAAATGTGGAGTACTTTTTAGTACAGCTTCTTGCATATTCGGCTTATCCTCTTTACTAGCGTCTTTAATAAGCTTTATTGCTTTTCTTGCATCTGTTACCCCTACTTGTATGTCTTTGTGAATGTCTTTGTATTTATCAGGAACTTTTACAAATTCCATATTGTCTAAAATCTTATCCATCTTGTTTGCTGTTTTTAAAATATCTTTTTCTTTTTCTTTGTCTTCCATAGCTTCCATCGAGTTTACTATGAATAAATCCTTCATGTATTGAAACTCTACTAATTGTTCACAAATATAATAGGGATACTGTTTCTCTGATATTACTGTTTTCATTGTTGATTGGCTTAACTGCTCAGTCTTAGGAGTAGACTCTTTATTTTCTACCGCACAACCTACTAATAATAGAATAGGTATTGCTAATGATACGAGTTTTGTTGCTTTCATTATATATCCTCCTTTTAGAAAGTATTAAAACTGTATAAATCTTGTCTTAGCTTTCCGCTTAGTTGAGCGTATATCTTTGTGGTCTCACTCTTTTCATGACCCAGTAAACTTTGAATGACATCACCTACACTCTAATTCAAATTGAATAATTTCGAAATGATTTCCTCACTTCCTGGAGAAAACATAAATATTGAGAACGAAATACATAATAATCCAATTAGTATTGAGCTTAATCTTTTTATCCCAAGTAGCCCCTTAATCACTAAAAATAATCCTACAAATAATATCAAGAAATACCAAAACCCCATATTTCCCCTCCCTTTATAACTTAATATTACGACGTTACCATTCACTACAAAGTTCTTCCTAATTTTAAAATAATTACTCTTTTAGTTAAAAAGTATCCAATCATCCTTTAGTAAACCTTCAAAAAGTTGTTATTCCGTAATCTGGTCCTTTAATGCAAATGAGCGATGATTCTTGTTACAGAATGGCGCCCGATTGTTGAACAAGAGAAAAGAAATGAGTACATAATAAACAACCAAACAATAGGGCTTATTTTAAATGTTTACCCATTTTTGTTGATAAATTATTTAATAATAAAACACCCTATACCAGTTAGGTAAAGGGTGGAAATTACTGCATGTATCTATAGTGTTGTCAAAAATTTTGTGCGCCCATAGTAAGATAAGTGTTGTTTCCATCATGAATTGGTTATTTAATATTTAATAATCGTTCTTCCTAAATGGCGACCATTTTTAATCGCTTCAATCGTTTGAGGTAAATCTTGAAGCGAAATTTCATTTATAAGAGTAGTTCGGGAAATATTCCATTCATCCGCTATTTTCCCCCAAATATAACCACGATTTTCGATTGGTACATTTACAGAATCAATTCCCAAAAGGTTAATTCCTCTAAGTATAAACGGCAACACTGTTGATGTTAATTTTATACCTCCTGCATTCCCACACATACTCATACTTCCACCGTAGGAAATTTGAGGTATTAAAACAGAAGCAATTTCCCCGCCAACAGTATCTAGGACAAAGTCAAATTTTTGCTTATTTAACGGTTTATTTTGTACTCCTAATTCCTCTGTAAAAATGACATCGGTTGCTCCTAAAGATTTTGCTACTGCTATCTGGTGTTCTTTTCGAACTAAAGCAGAGATATTTTTGTAACCAGTTTTAGATAAAATTTGTAAAGCTATACTACCTACTCCACCAGTTGAACCAGTAACCAGAATCTTGGGATTATTATTTAAATCCATACCTTTGTCCTCTAAAGCCATGATAGAAAGGGCGGCCGTAAACCCTGCTGTTCCAAAAACCATAGCATCTTTTAAGGATAGATTGACTGGTAAAGGAACAATCCAATCTCCAGAAACTCTAGCATATTCTGCAAACCCTCCTGTATGGCTCATTCCCATAGCAAAACCTGTAACAATTACTTTCTGTCCCTCTGTGTAACGATCATCTGTTGTATGAACAACGGTTCCACTCAAATCAATTCCAGGAATCATCGGATAATTCCGAATAACTCCTCCATTTTTTTGAACAGCCAGCATATCTTTATAGTTTATTGAAGAATATGATACCTTAATTAAAACCTCGCCATCAGAAAGACTATCAAGATTAACATTTTCCAAACCATAAATTACTTGTTCTTGTTCCTCTTTTACAACAATTGCCTTGAATGTATCCATCGATACCTGCCCCCTTTTTGATACAAAACATTTCTGCAACAAAAATGTTTCATAACAAAAACTAACATGTTATTATAACTAATGTCAATATGGAGGAGATAATATGGAATTAAAAGATTGCATTAATTTTTTACTAAGCGCTAGCCAGAATAAAGTTTTTAAATATTTCAGCAAGCTTTTAGAGGACTATGGCGTAACACCAGCTCAATATGGTGTGTTGAATTGTTTGTGGAGAGAAGGACAATTATCCCCTAAACAAATTGGAGAAATGGTTTATTTAGAAGCCCCTACTGTCTCGGGGATATTAGATAAGATGCAAAAAGCTGAATTAATAGAACGTTCGATTGATCCAAAAAATCGTAGAAATGTTCTAGTGATGGCTACTCAAAAATCTGAAGTAATCAGAGATGAAATTGAAGCTGCAACAATTAAGTTGAATAATAAGGTTCTTCAAAACTTGTCAGATAGCGATACAGAAGTGTTGAAAAAAGCATTAGAAGTAATAATAAAGTCCGATTTTTCCTAAAAAAACAAATTATAATAATCCCCATCATAATCTTTTGATGGGGTAATCTTAAGCTGTTATTCCATTTAATGGCCCATTAATAAAAAAAATTGCTTCTCCTAGTTACAGAAGCGCACCGGATTGCTGAAGATCGTTATTGAACTAAAGCCCCCGTTAGTTCAATAAAACAGAAGCTGCCTGCTTATAAAAGCCACGCCTCTTAAATAGATTTATTTAGTTTAGATATGACTTCAATGATGAATCTTCTCAATTCATCGGTCCATATATATTAATTAAACTACCTGTATGAGCATCTATAACAACCTCGGTTTAATACCATTATATTCCGTTCTCACTTCCTATTGTTTTCTGTTTGTTAATTTGTTCAACAATCCATTTTTCGGATATAGAAATACGATGCTGTCTTTTAAATCCCAATAAAGAATTATCTTTCTCTACTCTTTGGGTGGATTTTGTAAAATTTCTTCTGCATTGATGATCGCTTCTCCTGAACTCATAATCAGTGACTTGTATATGTATAAAAAAATCATGATGGTTATAACAACTAATCCTAATAAACAAGTACTTATGGCCCTTTAATGGCGAAAAGCACATTCCTTATTAAAGAAATGCGACCTATTATGGAAAATGTATAACTAATATTTCACCTGTAAATTATCTTGTAGTATTTTCTCTGCAAGTTTAATGTTTTCTTTTAGAAATAAAGGTAGTTCCGTATGTGCAAGAACCTCTGATGTAGTCATCCAAATAACATCATCCACCTCTTCAGTACTTTTAGCGTAAGGTTCTCCAGATTTATGATGACATAGGAAAACTATATCGATTACATTTATCCCTGATTCTGTCACGAAGGAGGAGCTATTTACATATTTAATGCCTGTAATTTCGCTACCTACTTCTTCAAAAACTTCTCGTTTTAATGTTCTTTCCAGAATATCAGACGAATCACCTTCAATTTCACACTTTCCTCCTACTAATGAGAGACCTCCTCCAGCATGCTCCTCCTTTTCACTTCTGCGGATTAAAAGCCATTTCTCATTGCGACGAATTGCCCCTTCTACATTTACTACAAACATTAAATACCCCCTAAAATTTTCACATTATCCATAAACACTTGGCCCATTTCATTTCGTAGACGCATTTTTTTCTGCTGAAATGCGCACGGTTATAGAAACTCCATACAATATCCCATTAATCATATCACATACCAATTATCACCAATAACACTACAGCACTTTAATTTGAACTAATAATATGGCATATGGCCTTTTAATGAAAAAAGCACTTTCCTGATACTAGGAAAGCGCCCGATTGTTAAAGATCGTTTAGGATATTAATTTATTTAAGAAACATTTTTTTCTCTTTGCGAACAAATTCACATATCCAATAACCAAAAATGCATTTAAACCTCTGTATATTGTCCAATCTTTCTGAATTTCTCATAGCGATTTTCAATTAATTGTTCGCCATTTAGAGAATTCAATGCTTTTAGTGTGACGCTTATACATTCTTTTATATAAGATGCTTGCTTCGCAACATTGCGGTGTGCTCCACCAGTTATTTCAGGGATTATTCCATCAATAACGTCGAGCTCTTTTAAGTCAGGTGCTGTTATACGCATTGCTTCTGCAGCTTGCTTCCCTAGACTACCATCTCGCCATAAGATCGATGCAGCCCCTTCAGGCGAGATAACCGAATACGTTGAGTTCTCTAACATAAAGACGCGATTCGCTACCCCTAATGCAATGGCACCCCCACTTCCGCCTTCCCCAATAACAATACTAATGACTGGTACTGTTAAAATCGCCATTTCAGCAAGAGTTCTGGCAATGGCTTCACTGGGGCCGCGTTCCTCAGCTGCCTTACCTGGATAGGCACCTTTCGTATCAATAAAACAAATAATTGGGCGCTTAAATTTCTCAGCCTGCTTCATTAAGCGTAATGCCTTACGATATCCTTCAGGGTGTGGCATACCAAAATTGCGTCGAATATTTTCTTTAGTTGATTTTCCGCGTTGATGTCCAACAATTGTTACAGGCTGTCCTTCAAAGAGAGCAATTCCTCCAAGAATAGCTGCATCATCACCAAATGTGCGATCTCCATGTAACTCAATAAAGTTTTCACACATAGCTTCTATATATTGTAAAGTTGTTGGTCGTTCTGGATGTCTAGCAACCTGTACACGATCCCATGGCTTCATATTGGCATAAATAGATTGTTCTAGCTGTGTTAGACGTGTTTCAAGCTTTTCGATTTCGCCTGTCATATCTACATCTACCTCTGTAGCAATCGTTTTTAATTCATCAATTTTTTCTCGTAATTGAACTACTGGTTCTTCAAAAGCTAAATTTTTAGACATGATGCACACCCCCTTTTGTATGCATTTTTACAAGCATTACTACTTGATTTCGTAAATCCTTCCGATGGAAAACTGCATCAAGCTGACCATGCTCTAATAAAAACTCCGACTTTTGGAAATCATTCGGTAATTTTTCTCTTAATGTTTCTTCAATGACACGGCGACCAGCAAAGCCAATCAATGCTTGTGGTTCAGCAATATTAATATCTCCAACAGAGGCAAAGCTTGCTGAAACGCCTCCGTATGTTGGATGCGTCATGATCGAAATAAATAATAGTCCTTCTTCACTATGACGTTTTAATGCCACACTCGTTTTTACCATTTGCATTAATGATAGAATACCTTCTTGCATGCGCGCTCCACCACTAGCAGTAAAAATAATAACCGGTACACGTAATTCAATAGCTTTTTCAACGGCACGTGTGATTTTTTCTCCTACAACGGAGCCCATTGAGCCCATACGGAAATGAGAATCCATAATGGCTACAACAATTTCTTCTCCATCAAGAGTACCTAACCCAGTCAGTACAGCTTCGCTTAATCCCGTTTGTTGTTTAGCCACTGAAATTTTTTCTACATAATCAGGGAAATTAAGTGGATTACTTGTTTGTAAATGATCATCCATTGACACAAATGAACCTTCATCTAAGAAATATGCTACGCGCTCCTGTGCAGTCATTTTGAAATGATGGTCGCATTTTGTACACACTTTATGATTTTTTTCTAATTCTTTTGTTAACTGAATGTGACGGCATTCTGGACATTTTGTCATCAGTCCTTCTGGAAATCCCTTTTCCTGTCCGCCCTCTTTCTTATTACCAAATAAGCTTCGTATTACCATGTTTGACTCCCCCTTTGTTGTCTAAATGCCTTGTTCAGCATTTATCCACTGTTGGTAAGCTTTTAATACTACTTTTTCATAGCCAGCTACATCGATTTCAACATAGTTTGAATGATTAATTTTTATCTTCTGTTGAGTGTCGATTTTAACGGTCACCGGCATAAACTGCTAACTGAAACCAGACTTTTAGTGAAAGACGATTTCCTGACGTGATGATTATTTCTCGTAAAACAACCCGACAATTAATCGTACTTTCTATCTCTAGCTTTACAAAAAAACTGCCTCACACTGGTTGTGTCAACTTATAACGCGAATGGCTTCTTTTTCATGAATTTGTCGCGCTAATGCGACATCCTTTTTGATTTTCATCTTCTAATATAAACATCGACAATAGTTCTACGAACTGATGCTTTTGTAGAAGCTAGAAACGTATCTTCCCCATGTCTCGTTTCAATAAGACCTATTAACTCTAAACTTCGCAATGCCTCTCTCACAGAGGATCGCCCGACACCTAGACGTTCTGAAAGGACTCTTTCGGAAGGTGACTTTTCACCAGCCTGTATTTTTTCTATTTTAATAAGTTGTCGTAATTGTTGGACGATATCTAAAAATACTTTCTTTTGTTCGGTTTTTTTATCCATACGATCAACTCCTCGGTCAATCGATGCGCCTTGGAATCATTGTTACTGTCGCTTTCCTTTCGCGCAGATAAACAATGCATCCAAATTCTTTATCTTCATTCAGTAGGTGTTGGATACCTACTAAAAAGAAACAAAAGCCACCATCTTCAGATGATGCGTCTCTTACTGAATGAATCCAAAAGTGGTCTGGCCACTTTTGAAGTTGGCTTTATCTTACAAAATAATTATTTGAAAGTAAAGAAAAAACTGCATAAAAATTGATGCAGTTTCTAAATTTCCCTTCAATTTCATATTCTTTTCGTCGTTTGTACATGTTTTATTTTCACATGAGGTCTACCAAAGCGCTTATCAAGCGTTCTCTCAATGTAAAGCAATTCATCTTGTAGTAACAACTCATGAACAAAAGGAAAATCCAAGAAATGTTAGTTTAACAGCATTTCTTGGATTTCAGTCTCTCTCCAAACTTTTATTTGGAAACGTTTATTAGAGTTGTTGTGCATATTTTAAAATCTTTTTTATTATTTCATATTAAAAGCTCAAACAAGCATAACCCCGTTCTAATTTAGGACGGTTGAAGTTCTATTTGATATTAATGGTTTTTAACCCTTTTTCTCTATTCTGTTGGAGATGTAGGAGTTCCAACTTTTTCACGTTGTTCTTCAGCCTCTTGAGGGATACCAATATTTTCTGTATCTACCCCACCATTTATCCTTCCGAATTCTGAAGGGTCATAAACGTTGTAAAATGCTGTTATTATAATAAAAACGGCTACTGAAGCAAAAAGAAGTCCTATAGAAATAAATAGAGCCAACTTTTTTCCATTCTTCTTTTCATTTACCATATTAAACCTCCTATAAATACATCTTTATACAAAAATTTAAATCCAAAATAAAAGCCTTTATGTAGTGAGCTATGTTCTATTGATTTTTTATATCATCTTTTTGTTGATAATTGTATTGTACTATACATGTTATTTCTAAAAAAGTACAATTTTAGAAATAACGCCACATTAACTCCACCCCTGTCAATTAATGAATTGTTCCTACAACGCATTACACCTCCTTGATAAGGTAAGCTCCCAAAGCGTCGTTCGAAACTTTCGTTAAATAATGTTATTTAATCGAAAAAAAAGCGCCGATCCTTATTATAGAATCGCGCCCGATTGTTGAAAGTAAAAAGACTGTAAGTAACCTCAAAATTCATTGAGTTGGTCTGCAGTCTAAATAGTGCTCATTATTGAACACTATTTTCTGGTTTTAATGGTTTTGTAAAATAAAATTTGATGTGCGATTTTTCTTCTTCGGGCGTTAATAAACGAATCGCTTTTCCATTCTCTCCATTTTGCATTTCCCAGATAGAATTATGGTCATCAACAGCATTAGAAAAATCACCTAACGACCATCTCTCCAATATTTTCATATATACATCGCCATTATCGTAATTATTCATATTGAGTTTTGCTATTTCTAACAATCGATCTACTTTGGCTTGTGTTATTTGCGTATTTCCTAGTTTTTCGTCATTTTCAGTTTTGACTTTTTGGTGGGACATGTTATGAATGATGTTTCTCATTTTAAATTCTTCTAAATCGTCAGGATATGGCACCTTTTCTTTTTCTTCAGGAATAGTATTATCTTCAAACGTTACTTCAACATGTCCAACGGCTGCTTTTTCTTTTTCGGAAGTAGGATTCCCCATCTGTTCAGTGAATTTGATGTAACCAAAAAAACCTCCAAAAATGACCAATACTGCAATGATAACAATTGCCGACTTTGTCTTTCTCTGCATATTAGTAAACCTCACTTATAATTTGTATGTAATTGTTTAATTGGTTTTTTTATATAATCAGGTTAATAATAACAAATTTATTGAAATTAAGTCCCTGGATAATCTCAGTTGCTAGGAGCACCTCTTTACATTGTATATGCGTGTTATCCAAATCAAAATTGAGTTCATTAATTTCAACGAAGTAGATGTATAATAGAGTTGCTCCACAACCGCTTCCCTATGCGGATATATGAAAATTGATTAACCCTCAACAAGCCCATAATATTTATAAAGTTTACCTTCTGATTCTACGAGTAAAATTGGTCCTCCAATTTTTTCTTTAACCGAAAAGACTTTTGCACCAACAGGCAATTTATTCGACATTTCGTCTTCAAAGTTTGTACCTGTATCATTTTTTGTTTTTATTTCTCCTACCTGCTCCTCTTTTGTTAAGGTTAATTCTTCTATCCAATCAATTCCAGTCTTATATATCACTCCATTGAACTGAAAAATATCGGCTTCAGGATTTAATTTTAAAACCTCTTCCGCATTAGGATTTCCAGTTGTATAAACTTCTACTTTTCCAATATCCGATGAATTAGAACATCCAACAGCAATTAATAAAACGAATATAACCAAACCAAAAAATAATCTTAACACTTTCACGTTATCCCTCCCTGGATTATTAGACGGATATAGGTTATTTAAGTTACCTATTTGTTCCATTAATTGGCCCTATAATGCAAACGTGCGCTGATCCTTATTGCAGAATCGCGCCCGTTAGTTGAACAACATCTATTTCTTTGGCTCTGTTAAATTTAATGTTGTTTTTAAATATTTTAGGAATCCGATGTACTGTGATTTCCCATTTTGGATAAAGTAAGAAAAATATAGATTTACAACAATAAGGAATATACACGATTTTATGCAAGATAGAGAACACTTCCAACAAGCACAAATACAGTCACATCAACCATTTGAGCCATCTGTATAAAATAGGGTATAAAAAATGTTCACAAGAAAAGGCACAAACGCTGTAAATCAACATTTGTGCCTTTTTAAACTGTCCCCAAACTTTGATTATGTTTATTAGGTTTAATTTGATTACTTTATAAATCTTTGTTTCACTAAAGCCTTTGTTAGTAGAGTAAGCCAGTATTAAAAGGATGAAAACGAATCATCAACTATTTCTCCATCATTTAGGTTAAACCTCATTTTATAGGTACCCAACTCATCTTCATTATGTATAACTGATAGATATGAAATAATATAATCATATTCATATTGGTTGTACGAGTCTTTACTCCAAGCACCAATGAAAAGTCCTATACTATCTAAACTAAGCTTTAATTGACTTTTATCAATGTTTCCGTCAAAAAATGGTTCTCCTTCTTCCTTTTCAAAAGAATTAATATAGTACCAAAACCCTTCAATTATTTGCTTCTCAACTTTATATTTTTCTGCCCATTTTCTTAATTGTTCTGTGTCCATTTCGTCCCCCAATTATAACTGTTTAATTCTTTATACCCTAGATACGACTAAATCAATTATTATTTCAACCTGCATCGTTAGTTGAAGTATAACCTTCCCAAAGCGTCGTTTGGGGGACTTTTCTTTGCCTAAGCTTCACAATCATTCTAAAATCAATTCTCTCTATAATAAAAAAGATGACCAATAAGCCGGATTACTTTATTAACCATTTATTTCTCATTTTCATTCCGAGTAAAAATAGGACTAAAACATATAGCCCTATCATCATGGCAGTTAAGAGCTGATGCTTTCCAAATTGAGCACCTGCTAGCGTAAAAAACATCATTGTTGGGACCTTTCCAATTGTGGTTGCAAATAGAAAAGAGCTGAAACGAACCTTTGTTACACCCGCTATGGCGTTAATGGCAGCAGAAGGCATTATAGGAATTAATCTGGCAATAAGTACTGCTAAAAAGCCATTTCGCTCAAGTAGTTGAAAAAATTCATCTAGCCTTTTCCATTTCTGTACTTGTTTTAACGCAATTCCTTGAAATGCATATCGGCAAAGAAAAAACATGCAAATGGAGCCAAAAACAGTTCCACCTAAGCTAATGAATAATGCTAATGGTATTGAATAGGTCGCTGCTATAATCCCTACAACTAAAGGAATTGGCACAGCAGGTATAAATGCTAACATTGCCATAAGAAAAAAACTGCTGATTCTTGTCATCCATGAATCATGTTGAATCCAATTTAATAAATCATCCATTTTCTAAGTTGTCCTTTTCTAGCATTACTCTCAAATTTTTTATCGCCCAAGTTTTCTTCGTGTTACATTGTTTAGTCCTTCTAAAATCATCTGAATAGTTATGAGACGACTCGCAAAAAATGACCAGATATATATAATATACTTTTTAAGCTAATTGTAACAGATTGCTTGCACACTATAGTCTAAAGTCTAAAAATCATGAAATCAATATTTGATATATTTCTTACCAAACCCTCGGTTGGTAACATTTCTTAAAAGTTTGATATTCAACAATCTGGCCCTTTAATGAAAACAAGCGCTAATCCTTGTTCCAGGAAAGCGCCCGATTGTTGAAGATTGTTATTAAACTAAAGCACCCCATTAGTTTAAATTCATACAACTGATTCTCTTTTACCAGAAATATAATAAATCAGATATCCAATAACATTGAATAACGCAAATATTAATATCCAACCAACATTTAATCGTTTATAATGATAAGCATTAATTGTTGCCCATATTGTAAAGAGGGTAAGGTATATTGCCATTCCAGAAAACAAAATTATAGCCATCAATTCGCCAATATGTCTTGTTTCCATATCAACATACCACTGTTTACCATCACCGTTTCCATAAGGGTAGAAATCCGCTTTAAACCATGTAGGATTCCACACTTTTTGTTCATATCGATAATCTGGTTTTGCATCCCTAACATAATCGAATATTAAATTGGTATTTGCAACATCACTTACATTATAAATTTCAACCTTCGAAATTTGATCAGTTGCTTGAACCAGATTTTTTATTTCTTCATCCATATCTTTTGAAATTGCTGCTTTGTCTTTTAACACATCAAAAATATCAGTCGCTACAATCGAATTTTCATTAGCATTTTCTTCTTCGATAAACATTATTATTCCAAATGCAGTGACAGTAAAAAGAAACACACCTATCGCAAGATAAAGCATCCATTTAGCAAATACTTTTTGTGCATTAAATAATTGTCTCACAACAGAACGCAATTCTTGTTTTCCACCAAATCTTTCAATTGCTATGTTGATAGCTTCTTTTTCTGATTTCCCCTCGGATTTTAACTCATGGACAGCCTCTATTAAATGATTTTTCATCTCTGCTTTTAATTCTTCGATTTCTTTCTTGTTCCCGCCGGCACTATGATAAACTTCATCAACATATGATTCTATTTGTTTCACCCTTTTTCTCCCCCTTCGATAAATAAATCCATTAGTTTTTTAACATAATTCCATTCATTGCGTTTTTCTTCAAAGCCTTCTTCACCTAAAGGTGTAAGTTTATAGTATTTTCTCCTTCCCCCTTGTCCTTGTTCATCGCCCCAGTAAGATTCAATCCATTTATTTTTTTCTAATCGCTTTAAAGACAAATAAAGCGTACCTTCTTTCAATTCAAACTGTTCATTGCTTTTTTCTCGAACTAATTTAGCTAACTCATACCCATACATGTCTCTGCTATGTAGTAATGAGAGAATTAATGTATCAATATGACCTTTTAAAACCTCTTTGTTCACTTCCAAATTTGTCCACCTCCTTAACTAGTTATATTACATATTACTATATAATGCAAGGTATTCATTTTAATTAAATCCTTATTATACTAAACTGCGCGTTAGCTTAAGTACCTTGTTTCAGAAAATCGTATCAATATTAACATAAAATACCATTTTAAATTTAAAAGTATTCTTCAATTAATTGGCCCGATTGTTGAATAAAAACATATCAACACTATTCTACTTAACTGCCCCGTTTATGGGTTGAAGATAGGTTCGAAACCTGTTTATACATCTTAATTAACCACACTTTCATTTCGTAAAAATTTCTAAATATACTTTTAATCACAAATAATAGCTAAACAATTATAATCAATAGTTTTATCTCTAATTCACCAGCAGTCTCAAAACACTTTAAGCTGTGGTAAAGCAACAAGCGATTTCTCATAGTAGAGAAATCGCTTGTTTTTTATAGCTGATAAAGCTTTGTATATTTTTCTTGTAAGTAATTTGCTAGATACTTGGCATTTAAGCCTTCCCCTGTCGCTTCTTGTAGGAGCTCGAACGGCTTTTTCAGTGCACCGTATTGATGTACTTTGTCTGTTAGCCATTCGCGAATTGGCAGGAGCTCGCCATTTGCAAGTAAGTCATCGAAGTTTGGAAGGTCTTTGTCCATCGCATGTTTCCATTGCGCTGCATAAATCATCCCTAATGCATAGGATGGGAAGTAACCAAACATCCCCCCTGACCAGTGCACGTCTTGTAAAACGCCTTTGGCATCGTTGTCTGGTCGAATACCTAAGTACTCTTCGTACTTTGCATTCCACACTTCTGGAAGGTCTTTTGCTTGTAGATCTCCATTGAACAAATCACGTTCAATTTCGTATCGAATCATAATATGCAGTGGATACGTTAGCTCATCCGCTTCAATACGAATTAACGATGGTTCCACCATATTAATGGCACGAAGGAAATCACTTAAAGGGACATCCCCAAACTGTGCTGGTGAATGCTTTTGCAAGCGCTCATAGTTGTGCTCCCAGAACTTTTCATTGCGACCGACAAGATTTTCATAGAATAGCGATTGCGATTCATGAATGCCTGTCGATGTCCCCCTTGCTAACGGTGTACCTGCTAGTTTGGCATCAATATTTTGCTCATACATTGCATGCCCACATTCATGAATTGTACCAAAGATAGCTGAACGGAAATCATGCTCATCATATTTCGTTGTAATACGCGCATCTCCATGATTAATGCCAATCATAAATGGATGGACACTTTCATCTAAGCGACCGGCTTCAAAATCATAGCCAAGCTGTGTAAGCAACTCTAATGATAGTGCTCGCTGTGCCTCTCTCGGAAATTGTTTAAATAAAATACTCGTCTCTGGTTTATTCGGTGAGGCTGCGATTTTTTGTACAAGTGAGACAATCGTTTCGCGTAATTCACCGAATACTTGATCTAACACATCCGTTGTCATGTCTGGTTCATAGATATCGAGTAATGTATTGTAAGTAGAGCCGTTTTTAACGCCCCAATATTGTATAAATTTCTTTTGCCAATGAATAATTTGTTCTAAATAAGGTAAAAATTGCGCAAAATTATTAGTCGCTTTTGCTTCTTCCCAAACTGTTTCTGCTTTCGCTTGTAAAATAACGTATTCTTTATATTCTTCAGCTGGTATTTTTTTATTTTGATCGTAGTTTTTACGTACTTCCTCCACTAAACGTCGTGTTACATAATCAAGTTCTGTTTGTTGTGCCTCTAAATTCGTTAGCAGTTCCCCTAATTCGTCACTCGTTTGCATATCAAACAAGGAGGCCGATAATGTACCAACTACCTCTGAACGTTGCGCTAATCCTTTCTTCGGTGCACCCGTACGCATATCCCAATACATCACACCTAGCGCTTCCTGATAGTGCTGCATTTTTTTCACATAGTCTGTAAATTGCTGAACTGTCAAATCCATCATCCTCCCTTTTTAACGTTATTAGTTTAGCATATTTTAGAATATTTTGTATATTACGAGTGCCAGGCACCCAAACAATTCTGACAATTAAAAATCAAATATTGCTCGTTTTCTAGGATTCTATCGGCCATTCCCGTAATCGTCTCTATTTTTAATCAATCGAAAAGTAGCTCCCTTCTATTTGAAGGGAGCTCTATTTTAAAATAGGGATTTCACGTTTATGTTCGATTTCCAATCAAACAAATTAATCATATAGCGTTGGGGAGCGTCTATATGAAGTTTCGTTAAATGTTTTGGCAAATTTGCAGTACTTGCTGGACTGCTTGTGCTGAATGATTGAGCGCTGTTTGTTCTTCATGTGTAAGGTGCAGTTCGATGACCGACTCGATGCCATTGCCACCTAAAATTGTCGGTACACCTAAAAATAAATCATTATAGCCGTATTCCCCTTCTAACAGGGCAATGGAAGGGATAATTTTCCGCTGATCTTTCATGATGATTTCGACCATATGCGCACAAGCAGCAGCAGGTGCATAATAAGCACTGCCATTACCTAATAAACCAACAATTTCGCCGCCACCTTTACGTGTACGTTCGACGATTTGCTGTAATCTATCTTGTGGGATTAGCTTTTCTAATGGGATGCCCCCTGCATAGGAATAGCGAATTAATGGCACCATTTCATCACCGTGTCCTCCTAAAACAAATCCAGACACATCTTCAGGTGCAATTTGTAACTCTTGTGCTACAAATGCATTAAAGCGTGCGGTATCTAATACACCCGATTGACCGATAATACGATGTTTCGGAAAGCCCGTTTCCTTATAGCACACATATGTCATTGCATCGACAGGATTGCTTAGAACGAGGACAATGCTCTCGGGTGCATAGTGTTTGATTTGTCTTGAAACATGCTGAATGATTTTCGCATTCGTTGTTACTAAATCATCTCGACTCATTCCGGGCTTTCGAGGAATACCTGCCGTAATAATAACAATGGATGCCCCGACAATATCCTCATAATTACTCGTTCCTTGTATGGAAACATTAAATTTTTCAATCGGTCCTGTTTGTAATAAATCGAGTGCCTTTCCTTTTGTTGGATTTTCGGCTTCTGGAATATCCACCAACACAACATCGCCTAATTCCTTCTGTGCCAAAAATAAGCTTAATGTTGCACCTGTATGACCTGCTCCAATAACTGCAATTTTATTTTTACGAAATGCCATGATGCATCACCTCAATTGTCCGTTGATTCAGTCGATTTTTTCGCACGAGTTTGGGGAGGCGCTAGTTTTTTCTTTGGGGCGTCTGGTCCTTTTATCATGTTAAATACTTCTTCATCAGGTCTAGGAATGACGTGGGCGCTTAATAATTCTCCGACACGCTTCGCTGCCTCCTTGCCGGCATCAACTGCCGCTTGTACTGAACCCACATCACCTTTGACAACGACCGTTACAATACCACCATCTACAAATTCTTGTTTAACAATCGTGACATCCGACGCCTTAATCATCGCATCTGCCGCTTCGTAAGAGCCAACTAATCCTTTTGTTTCAATCATGCCAATTGCGCTACTCATTGTCCTCACCTCGCATCACATCTGTAGAATCAATAATTCCTATAACAACTGCATCAATAGGCAGTGGATTATCTTTCATAATGTAACGGGATGACCCGCCACTCGTAATGAGCACATTATCACCAATACCTGCCCCGATGCGATCAGCTGCTACCATTTCCGTGCGAATTATCTGCTGATTGGCATCAATCGGTTGAATAATTAATAACTTTAAGCCGTTCAACCCTTCTTCCTTGCGCGTTGCCCATACACTTCCAATCACTCTTCCCATTTGCATAAACTCACCCTCTTTATGTTGCCTGGATAATCGTTATTATTCAGCGCGAATCGTTAATTTTTTATTTAGCTCTCGTATTTTGTCATGCGCTAACGCTGTCACAATCGTTCTTTTCGGCACGACGATTTCTTGAGCTTCTATTTCCAGCACTTCCATCTGTGAAAGTAGCTTTTTTTCAAAATAATATATCGCTTGTTTTTCAGGCGTAGGTTTTGCGATTAGCTGGCTTTCCTTTGCAGTGATTGGTTCTATCTTTTGGCCATTGACGATTTCAGCAAAAGCACCTTGCTGAATTAAGCCCGCGTTGGCTTCATCTGTGTCGATATGCATTTCTAAACGATAGCGCTCAGACACACGAATCATTACGTTGGATAAAGTAATTGGGCGTATGCCTGCTACTTTTATTTGCACTGACTGCCCATCCACAACTTGGAATTTCACGCTATCAGCAGGTGACATATGAATATGTGCCTGCGCGATAATAAGCCCTTCTGTAAGTACGACACTACCGTTTGGCCCAATTAACGTAACAGGGCTGGAGCCTTTGATATCTCCAGATATTCTTAATGGTGGCTTGAGGCCGAGTTTCATAGCATCCGTCCAGCAAACTTCTACTTGTGATAAAGTGCGTGCTGGACCTAAAATGCGAACCCTTTCAATGGAGCCTTTTGGTCCTGCAAGTACGACCGTTTCTTCTGCTGCAAATTGTCCAGGCTGTGATAACTCAAACTTTGGTGTTAGTTGATAATTTTCACCAAAAAGCTGCTCCACTTCCGCCTGCGCAAGATGGACATGTCGCGCTGATACACCGATTGGAATTTTATGGTCATGTAGTGGGGAAGGCTGATTTTTCAATACTTGCTGTAAAACTTCTTCCACGATTTGTTGCACGAATTGTTGCTGCATCAAACCTCCTCCTTACGAAAATGATTTCACGATTCTTCCTTGCGCTTGCTGTTCAATAAAACCTGCGTTCGCTTCATCTGTATCGATATGCATTTCTAAGCTAAAATCATTCGATACCCGCACGACGACACGACGAAATGTTACAGGTCTTTCACTATCAACTTCTACCGAAACGACTTCATTATTGTGCACGTCCAATGCTTGCGCATCTTGTTCTGTCATATGAATATGTGCTTGCGCTATAATGGCGCCCTGCCGAATAATAACTTCTTGTTGTTGGTTGATTAATTTGATGCTAGCTGACTGTTCGATATCTCCCGATTGCCTTAACGGCGGGTTTAAACCTAACTTCATTGCATCTGTTCGACTAATTTCTACTTGCGTTGCCGTTCTTACAGGTCCTAATACACGTACATTGTGAATAACACCTTTGGGTCCTTCTATCGAGACGCGCTCTTTTGCCGCAAACTGTCCTGGCTGTGAAAGATCAAAATCTTTCGTTAACGTTGCGTTTGGACCAAATAGTGCTTGTAAATCCTTTTCACTAACATGAATATGACGAGCTGAAATGGCAACTGGAAATGCTTTCGATTTAATGTTCAAGTTCGCCACCTCTGAATCTAACCATTTTTTGAGACAGGCATTCATCTATTTGCAAGAAATGAATGCCGTCTAATTATTAAGCCTCTGCTTTCGGCAAAATTAATTCTAATTCGTTATGCGGGCGTGGAATGACATGCACAGATAGCAGTTCTCCAACACGTTGAGCAGCTGCTGCACCTGCATCTGTTGCTGCTTTTACTGCGCCTACATCCCCTCGAACTAAAACAGTGACAATGCCGCCACCTACATGCACTTTTCCAACTAAATTCACACTTGCCGCCTTAACCATTGCATCCGCCGCTTCAATTGCCCCTACAAGACCTTTTGTTTCAACCATTCCTAATGCTGTACTCATTTGTCATTCCTCCAAATTATTTAGTTTGTAATGTAATTTGCTTTAATACTTGATCGACAATTTGTTGCACCACTTCGCTATCCAATGATGGTGCTTGTGCCTTTATATTTTCTACCACCGGATGTAAATCAAATTCCGGAGTTGGTACCTCCACATCTTTAATGCCATAAGCCATGCGTTTAATATTTATTAAATGTCTAGCTGTAATGTTATCGGACGTAATATTGCCGCCAAATGTCCCACAGCCTAATGTAAAGGATGGAGCTAAGCCAGTCGTACCACCAACTGCGCCAATTGAAGATAACGTGTTGACGACAATTCGCGACACTGGTAAGTCAATAGAAAACTGCTCTGCTAACGCTGTATTTTCCGTATGAATAGAACAAGAATGTCCCCGTCCTCCAATAGTCAGTAGATCAATCATCACTTGTTTGGCCTCTGTGCTATCCTCTACTGTATAAAACGCAAATATTGGCGATAGCTTTTCCAAAGAAAACGGAATATTTTTACCGATCATCGTCTCCAAGCCAACAAGTACTTTCGTCTCTTCTGGCACAACAATACCGATTGAATGAGCTAAGCTCACTGCCGATTTCCCTACAATTTGAGGGTTTATTTTACCTAGCGCAGGAGAAATCAGCTTTTCCATTTTTAACTTCTCTTCGGCACTTAATATATACGCATGTTGTTTTTGTAATGCTGCTAACACTTGCTCTGCAATCACTTTATCCACGATAATGGACTGCTCTGTTGCACAGATTGTGCCATTATCAAACGATTTACTTTGAACTAGCTGACGAACGGCTTGTTGAATATTGGCTGATTTTTCGATATAAGCTGGCACATTTCCTGGCCCTACTCCATAAGCTGGTTTTCCAGAGCTGTAGGCCGCTTTTACTAACGCACCACCACCCGTTGCTAAAATTAAGTGAATATCAGGATGCTTCATTAACTGCTGTGTAGCTTCCATCGATGACATCGTTAAGCATTGCAACAATCCCGCCGGTGCCCCAGCTTCTTCCGCCGCGACTCTACAAATCTCTAACGCTTCCTTTGTGCTTTCAACTGCATATGGATGTGGACTTAACACAAGCCCATTTCGCGTTTTTAATGCAATCAGCGCTTTAAAAATAGCTGTTGACGTAGGATTTGTTGTTGGCACAATCCCCGCAACGACACCAAATGGACTAGCAATCTCTGTCACTTTCTTTACTCGATCAAAGCCTACAACACCAACTGTCTTTAAATCTTTTATATCTTGATAGACATCTCGAGAAGCCACTTCATTTTTCATTTTTTTATGATTGGGAATACCCATCCCTGTTTCTTCGACAGCCATTTTGCCTAGTCGTTCTGCCTCTTTATAAGCTGCATCTGCCACAGCTTTTACAATCGCATCCACTTGTTGCTGTGAATATTGCATATAGGCTGCTTGTGCTGTATTTGCCTGACTAACGGCGTCTCTCATTTCCTGAATGGCTAATAAATCTTTATCTAAAGAAGCCATAAAGTCGCCTCCTTTCTATATAACTGGATTTCTCGCAACATTTTCTATCGCTTCTCTAAAAGCATCCGCCGCAGCTTGGCAGGAAGACTGACTGCCACTAACAATACCACCACCAAAGTTCGTTTCTGAAGGCGGGCCAAAAAATTGTTTGAGCTCTACGTCCGCTGCCTTTAAGGCGGCATCTAAGCCAACAACCGCTTCCAGTGGCGGTGCGATTAGGTAAGCGAGCGCAGTGCCAACCTTTACATCTGCTAACTGTGCCAAATAGCTACCACAACTTGCGACTGTATGCGCAAAAAGGGCATGACCGTCGTTGCCATTAATGGCTTCAAAATACGTATCGAATTGAATTTTTTGTTCAATGGCTTCTAGCCCACTGCGAATTTCATCAGGCGTGCTTGCCGCTATAATGCCAATCATCTCACCAGATAAAGGGCCTGAAGCATGTGCCGCACCTGCATAAAAGCTTTTTGCATATACGACTTCCACATCCGCTTTTTTCGTCGCCTCATCTAATGCCACGTAGCCGACATCATCAATCGTTAGTGTGACGATTCCGATGCTTTGCTGATTTGGCTTTAACGCAAGCTGCTCTGCTAATTCACCATTTACTCTAGGAATCATTTGCATTGCTAAAATGTCAGCTGTTATTTTTTGAGGATTCATCGCTTGCCTCCTAACCTTCTTTAGCGACAAGATGTACACCACTTGCCTTGTATTGCAATATTTTTTGAACGACTGTGCCTAAATATGCCCCTGCTTCAAGTGGCGGAATACCACCTTTATGAATGTTTGAAATGACCATGCGATCCGCTTCGACCGTGCCAATTCTCGGTTGATAACATAAATACGCACTCATCGACTCAGCTGACACAAGCCCAGGACGCTCACCAATTAAGTAAACAATGACCTCCGCTTGTAATAACTCGCCTATTTCATCCATAAGGGCCACACGCCCTTTATCAATGTAAAAAGTAGTGCCAATTTCAATATTTAAATTGTTAAGACTTTGCTGTAATGCTAAATACACATCTTGCACATTTTCTTCAATGGCACTTGCACTTAAGCCGTTTGAAATAATGATTTGTACGGTTGGACGAGCCTTACATGTAGATTGAATATGCGCCTTCGCTTCATTTGATAAGCGGCGACCTAAATCTGGTCTCGTAATGTATTCTTCTTTATCCGTTACTTTTGTTGTTACTTGAAAGACATTCAATTTCTGTAATAACTCTTCTGACACTTCTCCATACACCGCATCGACTGCCGCTGCATGATCGAGACGAAACTTTAACCAAGTTTTTGTTTTTGGTCTTGTTCCAGCTCTACCTACACCAATTCTTGCAGGCGTATGTTTTTTAGCGGCCAGCACACTTTCTGACACATTTTGCTCTTCGAATTGATATGCCTTGGCAGATTCCATTGTCGCAGTATGGTCATTACTCGTTGCACTGTGCATATTTGCTTGTGTAGATGAGGCATGTTGATAAAGCTTTATCAATGGTTGATGCGATAGGGCCTTTGAATTTGCTCGTTCATCAGAACGATCGTCTACCGTATCAACAGGCTTCATTAGTGGTTCTTGTTGTTCTTTCGTCGGCGTCGGTGTCGTTGTCTGTTGCGTAACGTTGTCAGCAGTAGCATGCATTTTCTCCAACACAAGCTGCGTAATCATGGATACAAGCTGTTCATTCATTGGTCTCACCTACCTTTCAAATATCGATAAATCGCCAGCTCTAGCTGAAAGTCGTCCATTTTCGTAAATGCCCATTTTTTCTAACCAAGCTAAAAATGCTGGCGCTGGTGTTTTACCAAAGGTTTGGAGCAATGTCGCAACATCATGGAAGCTCATTGACTGGTAGTTCAGCATAATATCATCTCCCATCGGTGCTGCAATAATAAAGTTCACACCAGCTGCCGTTAGTAACACACTTAAATCTTCTACATCATTTTGGTCTGCTTTAATATGATTCGTGTAACAAATATCCACACCCATCGGAATGCCGTGCATTTTACCCATAAAATGATCTTCTAGCCCCGCTCGAATAACTTGTTTGTTGTTATATAAATATTCAGGGCCAATAAAGCCAACAACCGTGTTGACTATGTACGGATTAAAATGTCTAGCAAAGCCATAATTGCGTGATTCCAGTGTTACTTGGTCAATGCCCATATGTGCTTCAGCGGAAAGTTCCGAGCCTTGCCCTGTTTCAAAGTAAAATAAATTCGGGCCCGTTCCGGTTCCTTGTTTCTTGACTAGCTCTTCTGCTTCTTTAATTAAGTCAGCAGAAATACCAAACGAACGATTGGCCATTTCTGTCCCCGCAATACTTTGGAAAATCATATCGGCAGGAGCCCCTTGCTTAACGGCTTTCATTTGTGTTGTAATATGTGCCAATACACAATTCTGCGTAGGTATCGACCAATCA